>NZ_JABWMT020000089.1:0-1310 GCF_013368915.2 Escherichia sp. 93.1518 | reverse complement strand
TGAGCAATACCCTGCAATTTCGGGTGATCGCTGAGATATTTCAGGGAGGCTTTGTAGTCTTCCAGCAACAGTTCAGCGAAGTCCATTTCGAAGCCACGGCGGCACATAATACGCATCACCACAATGTCGGTGGCTTCACCGCCGAGGGTGAAGGCCGGAACCTGCCAGCCGCGCAGGCGCAGACGTTCAGAGAGGTCATACAGGGTGTATCCCGGATCTTCGCCGTCTTTCAGTTTGAAGCAGACCGCCGGAATACCTTCGTCCGGGCGACCGGTGCAGATGAATTCATACGGTCCCAGTTTAGCGATTTCATCCGCCAGGTAAGTGGCGACCTGGTAAGAGGCGTTCTGTACTTTGGTGTAGCCCTCGCGACCAAGGCGCAGGAATTCATAGTATTGCGCAATTACCTGACCGGCGGGGCGAGAGAAGTTGATGGCGAAAGTCCCGATTTGACCGCCGAGATAGTCAACGTTGAACACCAGTTCTTTCGGCAGTGCTTCTTCATCACGCCAGATAACCCAGCCGCAGCCCAGCGGAGCCAGACCAAATTTATGACCTGAAGCACTGATCGATTTCACGCGCGGCAGGCGGAAGTCCCAGACAATATCAGGAGCCACGAACGGCGCCAGGAAGCCACCGCTGGCGGCGTCGATGTGCATGTCGATGTCGATACCGGTATCAGCCTGGAATTTATCCAGCGCATCGTGCAGCGGTTGCGGGAACTCATAGTTACCGGTGTAGGTCACGCCGAAAGTCGGCACCACGCCGATGGTATTTTCGTCGCAGGCTTCAATCATGCGTTTCGGGTCCATAAACAACTGACCCGGGCGCATAGGGATCTCGCGCAGTTCCACATCCCAGTAGCGGGCAAATTTATGCCAGCAGATTTGCACCGGCCCGCACACGAGGTTGGGTTTATCGGTCGGTTTACCTGCGGCTTCCATACGTTTGCGCCAACGCCATTTCATTGCCATCCCACCGAGCATACAGGCTTCGGAAGAACCAATGGTGTTGGTGCCAACGGCCTGACCGTTTTTCGGCGCAGGCGCGTGCCACAGGTCGGCAACCATGTTTACACAACGCAGGTCGATAGCTGCGGACTGCGGATATTCTTCTTTATCGATCCAGTTTTTGTTGATCGACAGATCCATCAGCTTATGAACATTTTCGTCGTCCCAGGTCTGGCAGAAAGTCGCCAGGTTCTGACGGGCGTTACCGTCGAGAAATAATTCATCATTGATAATCTGGAATGCGATGTCATCGCGCATTTCGTGCAGCGGAAAACGTTTAGATTCCGCGATAGTGGAAAT
>NZ_JABWMT020000088.1:0-1331 GCF_013368915.2 Escherichia sp. 93.1518 | reverse complement strand
TAGACTGGCCCCCTGAATCTCCAGACAACCAATATCACTTATTTAAGTGATAGTCTTAATACTAGTTTTTAGACTAGTCATTGGAGAACAGATGATTGATGTTTTAGGGCCGGAGAAACGCAGACGGCGTACCACACAGGAAAAGATCGCTATTGTTCAGCAGAGCTTTGAACCGGGAATGACGGTCTCCCTCGTTGCCCGGCAACATGGTGTGGCGGCCAGCCAGTTATTTCTCTGGCGTAAGCAATACCAGGAAGGAAGTCTCACTGCTGTGGCTGCCGGAGAACAGGTGGTTCCGGCCTCTGAGCTTGCTGCCGCCATGAAGCAGATTAAAGAGCTCCAGCGCCTGCTCGGCAAGAAAACGATGGAAAATGAACTCCTTAAAGAAGCCGTTGAATATGGGCGTGCAAAAAAGTGGATAGCGCACGCGCCCTTATTGCCCGGGGATGGGGAATAAGCTTCGTCAGCCGTTGTCTCCGGGTGTCGCGTGCGCAGTTGCACGTCATTCTCAGACGAACCGATGACTGGAAGGACGGCCGCTGCAACCGTCACACTGATGATACGGATGTGCTTCTCCGTATACACCATGTTATCGGAGAGCTGCCCACGTATGGTTATCGTCGGGTATGGGCGCTGCTTCGCAGACAGGCAGAATGTGATGGTATGCCTGCGATCAACGCCAAACGTGTTTACCGGATCATGCGCCAGAATGCGCTGTTGCTTGAGCGTAAACCCACAATACCGCCATCGAAACGGGCACATACCGGCAGAGTGGCTGTGAAAGAAAGCAATCAGCGATGGTGCTCTGACGGGTTCGAGTTCCGCTGTGATAACGGAGAGAAACTGCGTGTCACGTTCGCGCTGGACTGCTGTGACCGTGAGGCACTGCACTGGGCGGTCACTACAGGCGGCTTCGACAGTGAAACAGTACAGGACGTCATGCTGGGAGCAGTGGAACGCCGCTTCGGCAGCGAGCTTCCGGCGTCTCCAGTGGAGTGGCTGACGGATAATGGTTCATGCTACCGGGCGAATGAAACACGTCAGTTCGCCAGGATGTTGGGACTTGAACCGAAGAACACGGCAGTGCGGAGTCCGGAGAGTAACGGAATAGCAGAGAGCTTCGTGAAAACGATAAAGCGTGACTACATAAGTATCATGCCCAAACCAGACGGGTTAACGGCAGCAAAGAACCTTGCAGAGGCGTTCGAGCATTATAACGAATGGCATCCGCATAGTGCGCTGGGTTACCGCTCGCCACGGGAATATCTGCGACAGCGGACCAGTAATGGGTTAAGTGATAACAGGTGTCTGGAAATATAGGGGCAAATCCA
>NZ_JABWMT020000087.1:0-1331 GCF_013368915.2 Escherichia sp. 93.1518 | reverse complement strand
CAGGCTTACAGAACGCTCCCCTACCCAACAACACATAGTGTCGCTGCCGCAGCTTCGGTGCATGGTTTAGCCCCGTTACATCTTCCGCGCAGGCCGACTCGACCAGTGAGCTATTACGCTTTCTTTAAATGATGGCTGCTTCTAAGCCAACATCCTGGCTGTCTGGGCCTTCCCACATCGTTTCCCACTTAACCATGACTTTGGGACCTTAGCTGGCGGTCTGGGTTGTTTCCCTCTTCACGACGGACGTTAGCACCCGCCGTGTGTCTCCCGTGATAACATTCTCCGGTATTCGCAGTTTGCATCGGGTTGGTAAGTCGGGATGACCCCCTTGCCGAAACAGTGCTCTACCCCCGGAGATGAATTCACGAGGCGCTACCTAAATAGCTTTCGGGGAGAACCAGCTATCTCCCGGTTTGATTGGCCTTTCACCCCCAGCCACAAGTCATCCGCTAATTTTTCAACATTAGTCGGTTCGGTCCTCCAGTTAGTGTTACCCAACCTTCAACCTGCCCATGGCTAGATCACCGGGTTTCGGGTCTATACCCTGCAACTTAACGCCCAGTTAAGACTCGGTTTCCCTTCGGCTCCCCTATTCGGTTAACCTTGCTACAGAATATAAGTCGCTGACCCATTATACAAAAGGTACGCAGTCACCCTGATAAATCAAGGCTCCCACTGCTTGTACGTACACGGTTTCAGGTTCTTTTTCACTCCCCTCGCCGGGGTTCTTTTCGCCTTTCCCTCACGGTACTGGTTCACTATCGGTCAGTCAGG
This sequence comes from Escherichia sp. 93.1518, assembly GCF_013368915.2. NCBI lineage: Bacteria > Pseudomonadati > Pseudomonadota > Gammaproteobacteria > Enterobacterales > Enterobacteriaceae > Escherichia > Escherichia sp. 93.1518. The sequence continues at coordinate 554 of NZ_JABWMT020000087.1, read as the reverse complement.
AGTATTTAGCCTTGGAGGATGGTCCCCCCATATTCAGACAGGATACCACGTGTCCCGCCCTACTCATCGAGCTCACAGCATGTGCATTTTTGTGTACGGGGCTGTCACCCTGTATCGCGCGCCTTTCCAGACGCTTCCACTAACACACACACTGATTCAGGCTCTGGGCTGCTCCCCGTTCGCTCGCCGCTACTGGGGGAATCTCGGTTGATTTCTTTTCCTCGGGGTACTTAGATGTTTCAGTTCCCCCGGTTCGCCTCATTAACCTATGGATTCAGTTAATGATAGTGTGACGAATCACACTGGGTTTCCCCATTCGGAAATCGCCGGTTATAACGGTTCATATCACCTTACCGACGCTTATCGCAGATTAGCACGTCCTTCATCGCCTCTGACTGCCAGGGCATCCACCGTGTACGCTTAGTCGCTTAACCTCACAACCCGAAGATGTTTCGTAAAACACCATCGTGTTGCGAAAATTTGAGAGACTCACGAACAACTTTCGTTGTTCAGTGTTTCAATTTTCAGCTTGATCCAGATTTTTAAAGAGCAAA
>NZ_JABWMT020000086.1:0-1368 GCF_013368915.2 Escherichia sp. 93.1518 | reverse complement strand
GTAAAATTTAGCCTCTTCTTATTATTTTATGATTTGTACTAAATCATTTAGTAGCTAAATATATAGATTACTATTCATAGTACTGTCTCGTTGATAGTACGTATTCCCCGAATATTTAAAGCCTGCCATGATTGTCTTTTTCATTACAGGTTATCTATTAAATTACAGTTGGTGAAAGTCATATATATCGCATTATCAGTAATACCGATCATATATACAGGTTTTTTCTCGTATTCATATATATAAATGTAGTCGGGGGTATTTACGCCCATGGCAAACAATCTACCATTGACTTGCTTTAGTGGTTTGTATGTTACCGATTCAGTGCCAAAGTTACTTGACACATTTCTATTATCGATACTTATATACCCCGATTGATTGAATGAATCGAGGGGGATGTTACGCTTACCTACTTCCTTAAACATATATACATCGCACCGATATAGTCCGTCGTTAGCAAGTTCTACATTTGCCAGTACAGAAGGGACGATGAATATTAGAGCCAGTACTATTTTTTTCATTGTGACTTATTCCAGTTAGTTACTGTGAGGAATTAATTGTTGAGACTCTTTTTGAAACTGCAATACTTCATCAATGGATTTTTTATCGGTACGCATTAAGAATCATATAGTACACCAACTACTATGGCAACTATGAAAATTATAAATTATCCCGATATAGTTGGTTGGTTTCGAGAACTCAAATTCAGTACCGCAATTATTTGGACAATCAATTACCCTAGATACGTTTTTATGTGTGCCTTATGCTCAATATAGCTATGAATCTTTATAAGGCGATCTACAGCAATGAGACAACCACCTGTAAAGGTGCTTCTTTGTTTTATGGTTTTGGCTTGCGTGATTTCTTTGTTTTCGCTGCTTTAGTGATTAAATCAGTATATTTCTTGATACTCTTCTGTAGTTTCTCGTCTTCTGATAGTTCCTCTACAACGTCCTGTACGCCCCTTAGAATGCGTTCTACTTCTTCGGCGTCGCGTTGTACGTCTTCATGTACTCCATACTCTACGTAGCGTCTTAGGGCTTCAATATTGGGGATACTATAGCTTGCTACAACTCCATCAGTATGATGAATGTGTAGGTCCAAGCCACCGTTGATATATGCAGTTGAAAACTTTTGGCATATAATTACCTATATAGAAAGCAAAAAAGAAATAAGTTATTAAAGTCCACACTGACCATTTTGAAAAAAGTGACTTTGATTTTTCTTGGAAAGTTTTTTTAAGACAACTATTTAGTAAGAATATTGATACAAATAAAATCAAGTTTATGATAAAGAATTTCCACTCCATCAATATATCACCCAATATTAGCATAGGAGCCATCATTCCAGTACTAATTACAGTAATAT
>NZ_JABWMT020000085.1:0-1387 GCF_013368915.2 Escherichia sp. 93.1518 | reverse complement strand
TTGCTGAACCGTGTTGATACGTCAACTGCACAGGATATTGAATGGCCAGCACTGCCGTAGGGTAAAACATATAAATTCTATAATTAGATGTATCTTTCCATTTACGGCAAGGAAGGGGGCTTGGAAGACGTAAAGCATCTCACACCGAGATTATTTTTTATATGTCAGGTGTCTGAAGTTTTGCTTTGGCTCTTAAAATGGTTTGCCGCGAGGTTTTGAATTCCCGGGCAATGGCACTTATACTTACACCTGACTTAATTCGTTCGAATACCACCTGTTTCTGTTCTTCATTTAACACAGGTGGTCGACCAAAACGTTTCCCTGCGCCCCGGGCTCTTACTATCCCGGAATGAGTGCGTTCAAGTAAAAGGTCTCGTTCAAATTCAGCGACTGCTGAAATTACTTGCATCATCATTTTTCCTGTTGGACTGGTCAGGTCAATGCCCCCCAATGCTAAGCAATGCACTCTGATACCTGTTTCGGTCAGTTGTTCCACTGTTTTCCTGATATCCATTGCATTACAACCAAGGCGATCCAGTTTTGTCACAATCAATTGATCACCACATTTCAGGCGAGCAAGCAACCGGTTAAAACCAGGACGCTCACTGGTTGCTGCTGAGCCGCTAATGTGTTCTTCGATTATTTGCTGAGGTTTGATTTTAAAACCTGCACTTTCGATTTCCCGGCGTTGATTTTCGGTGGTCTGATCCAGAGTTGATATCCGACAGTAAGCAAAAATTCGAGACATAGTGAGACTCTATACGAAATTGGTGTACATATCATAATGCATATCCAAAAATTATTTCGCTTATTATTGCACATACTTGTATGTATACGTTCGAAAATAAACAAATTCGGATGCAGTCCCGTAATTTTGGTGTAACCCAAAATCGATTTTTTGAAAAATGGCTTTAACTCGGTTTGTTTTTCGAACTCCGGGCGGACTCGAGAAAGACGAATAATAGTGTTGTATGTTGTTTTAGCCAGATTTCAATTTGTTTGGTCTTGGAAAAGTGGAGCAAAAAGTTGTTAAAGTGGAAAAATGGTAAAAAAAGTAGGTTGTTGCGGCATAACGTAGTTGTTGATATTTTTTAATGCATTGAAAAATTATTTTTCAGGGGGTGTTTATTACACTTTACCATTTAAATTTTGGTTGTCTTTAAGAACTGATATCGCTGTTTGTAATAATTCTTTGTTATCCAGCCATGACTTTTTCTTTATGTTTCCTTCAATGTAATCAAGCAATGTTCTGGTATTGATAGGTCTTCCCTGTTTTGCCACTTCCACGACAGCATCTCCCAGGATAATTCTGACTTCAGGAAGCTGCGCGGGGAACCACTTTAGGGTGTCTTTTGATTTCATGAAGATATTCCTTAAAATATTATTG
>NZ_JABWMT020000084.1:0-1412 GCF_013368915.2 Escherichia sp. 93.1518 | reverse complement strand
GACCAGTAATGGGTTAAGTGATAACAGGTGTCTGGAAATATAGGGGCAAATCCATTACACTGAGGATGTGTAATCCCCGGCATACCCCGTTTCCAGTCTTCGCAGCCTGTACCGCCCTTCCTGCCGTTTCCGACATTCTTTCTGTCACTACTCGCTTGTGCCGTTTTTTCGCAACCGGTACGTGCAGTTATGACGGTACAGCTGCTTCTTTTCACGTTCCGGAAGGAGTCTTTGATGCCACAGCAACATCCCGGACGACTGCAAATACTGGTCGTCGACGCACACTGCAAACGCAGGCTGTTTTCAACGAAAACACCGACAGACCCCGATGAGCTTGCCCGACGTTTCTGCACGCATTAAACAGTTAATCCTCCTTAGTCTGTTATTTTAGTCGCCTGCCTCAGCCAACATGAAAAATAATAACGCACCATTATATCTCTGGTTGCTTTGGTGTACGCTTTGTCTGTACATCACTACCCCATGGCAATACTTACGTTATCCATACACTGACAACTTATCATTGCCTTATATGTTATATTTCTGTGTGGTGGTTGTGATTTGCATTTTCCCACTACTTTTCAGATGTGTACTTCTTATTGTAAGGTCTGCATCTAAATACGACTTCACATTCTTTGTGAAGAAGAAAAAGGGAAGCAAGAAATCAACTATACATCTTAGCCCCTATGCTGACACACGTTGCCCGAAGTCAATGAGGAAACACTGGGATGTATTGCTTTCTCTGATATCAAAAGCAATTAATAATGATGAAATCATTGTCATGCATTCACATCTCTTTACTCCGGCAAGAATAAATAAACTTATAAAGAGACTGGAATCTTATGATTTGAGTTTTTCAGTTATTACATACCCACGGAAAACAAGTCTGTACGAAAAATTATCAATTCCTTTTGTATATCTCTTATTTCAGTGGTCTCTCCCGCATTTGCATTCGGACGGAATGACAGTCGTCATTCGTCCTCACCAGACCCACCACACCAATTAAAAAATACATTTAGATATAAAAAGAATGCTCATAAACAGGATTTTCATTTTCAAAAAAAACCAAAACACTGGCTTAATGGGCTATTCACAACCTCACCTTTAAAATAACATGCAACATTAAAACTCAAAAGGTAGAATAATGAAAATACTAATCAACAATATTAAAGACGCAAGCAAACTTCTGAATGCGACTAAAACGGGACATTCAGGAGTAATTCTCTCAATATCGGTATACATTACCCATCCAATTGCACATAAAATAATGAACCCTTACTTAAAGTCCGCATTGACTAACAAACACTTATATACGAACACGGAGTCTCCGTTATGAAAAAAAAATGTCTGACACTTATACTGTCACGAACGGTGCAATAGTGATCCACACCCAACGCCTGAAATCAGATCCAGGG
>NZ_JABWMT020000083.1:0-1413 GCF_013368915.2 Escherichia sp. 93.1518 | reverse complement strand
CCCTGGATCTGATTTCAGGCGTTGGGTGTGGATCACTATTGCACCGTTCGTGACAATTTGAATGATTCAGCGTTGTTTTTGAAGTTAACAACCAACCCAATACATGGTTCTCTACTTCACAACAACGCATGTTATGCTGATTTTAGTTAATAAAAGAATCCCCTTAGGAGATGGAAATGTCGCAGTTAAAACAACCTATTTTCCTGAAAAAGATAAAAAAAGTCATCAACACAATCCCTGGGCTTGAAGAGCAAATCTTTGCATGCCGAAATAAAAAACGCAGCTACAATCCATTATTATTTATCGACAGAAAAGATGAAGAACGCATACTAATGAGTCGTCTCCAGAGCCAACAAAAAAATGAAGAACTGGCTTCTAAACTAGAATCTTTATTTCATGGAAACGAATTATCGTCACCACACAGTATTTTGTGTTTTATATACTGGCGCTATACAAAGAAAATTTATCGCCTAAGCGAGGACATCATCAGTGATGTGGCTAACACCTATGTTGATAACATTCCTGCACAGATCCTCAAGGAACTCCCTTCATGGAGTATCTATGTTTCAGCCGAAAATCTGCATACTATACTTCCTACGTCCTATCCGATACATGGATTTTTCTTTTATCCATTTTTGGACAATAATGGAAATATTATCCGGCTTTTCATTATTGATGATCTGAAACAAAGTCAAGGAACTACAGGGCTAAAAGAAAAGAATGTTGACGTCGTCAATAATATCATCAGAATAAAGGACTCTCGTGAAGGACTTCTTGACTCCAGAAAGATGGAGTGTATCGATGGTGAAGTCGTCGTAACAGTTAACGAAAAGCTCAAAGATTTCAGAGACAGGGAGTTTAATCTTCTTAACGCACAGATATCAATGGTGCTTTATATCTGTTCACAGATCAATGATATAAAAGAAAAAAATCAATTTAAACGGTCAGAAAAGCACAAAAAGCATGTTCACACTCACCATGAACTACCAGCACAAAACATTCGGGAGTGGGACGTTGGTATTCGAATGGGGCAAGCCATACGGCAATATCGCCAAGCAGAACCCACAGGGAAAGAGCGGACAACAATAGGTAGCAAACGTCCTCATATACGCCGGGGACACTGGCATACATACTGGACAGGAAGTAAGAAACCAGAACTAGCCCATGAGCGTAAACCTAGATTAATATGGTTACCTCCGGTACCAGTTAATTTAGAAGACGTAAACAAACTACCGGTGGTAATAACACCCATTGATAAATGACCTGAAAAGTATCTTTTCCGGTAGGATGTACACATATCTAAATTATCAGGCTACTATAATGTTGTCTAGGCATTACAGTAGAGCCCCTGGTTGATTGTGTACTGACCCCAAAAAGTTGGACAGTTAAACACGAGGCATATAGGTCTGATTC
>NZ_JABWMT020000082.1:0-1443 GCF_013368915.2 Escherichia sp. 93.1518 | reverse complement strand
TGTACTGCACCCATTTTGTTGGACGATGAAATGGAATAGCCCCTAATATGTCAAAGCCAAAATACCCTTTTGAAAAGCGCCTTGAAGTCGTGAATCACTACTTCACAACTGATGATGGTTACAGGATCATCTCGGCACGTTTTGGTGTCCCCCGAACCCAGGTCAGGACATGGGTTGCCCTCTATGAAAAACATGGAGAAAAAGGTTTAATTCCCAAACCTAAAGGCGTTAGTGCTGATCCAGAGTTGCGTATTAAGGTCGTGAAAGCTGTGATCGAGCAGCACATGTCCCTTAATCAGGCTGCTGCTCACTTTATGCTTGCTGGTAGTGGTTCTGTAGCCAGGTGGCTGAAGGTCTATGAAGAGCGCGGAGAAGCTGGTTTACGCGCGCTCAAGATTGGCACCAAAAGAAACATTGCAATATCAGTTGATCCAGAAAAAGCGGCATCAGCATTGGAGCTGTCAAAAGACCGACGCATTGAGGATCTTGAAAGGCAAGTTCGATTTCTTGAAACGCGGCTTATGTATCTAAAAAAGCTGAAAGCCTTAGCTCATCCCACGAAAAAGTGAAAGTACTCAACGAGCTAAGGCAGTTTTATCCTCTTGATGAGCTTCTCAGGGCTGCGGAGATACCGCGCAGTACGTTTTATTATCATCTAAAGGCTCTCAGCAAGCCTGACAAGTATGCGGACGTTAAAAAGCGTATTAGTGAGATTTATCACGAGAATAGAGGCCGATACGGATACCGTAGGGTAACGCTGTCTCTTCATCGAGAAGGGAAACAGATTAACCATAAAGCTGTTCAGCGCCTGATGGGAACCCTCTCACTTAAAGCAGCGATTAAGGTCAAGCGATACCGCTCTTACAGAGGAGAGGTAGGGCAAACCGCCCCTAATGTTCTCCAAAGAGATTTCAAGGCTACGCGGCCAAACGAGAAGTGGGTTACCGATGTTACTGAATTTGCAGTCAATGGGCGCAAGCTGTATTTGTCTCCAGTAATAGATCTCTTCAACAACGAAGTTATTTCTTACAGCCTTTCGGAAAGACCAGTGATGAACATGGTTGAGAATATGCTCGATCAGGCATTCAAAAAGCTTAATCCTCACGAGCATCCTGTTCTGCACTCTGACCAGGGATGGCAGTATCGTATGAGAAGATATCAAAATATCCTTAAAGAACATGGTATTAAACAAAGCATGTCCAGAAAAGGCAATTGTCTGGATAATGCTGTGGTGGAGTGTTTCTTTGGAACCTTAAAGTCGGAGTGTTTTTATCTTGATGAGTTCAGTAATATAAGCGAACTGAAGGATGCTGTTACGGAATATATTGAATACTACAACAGCAGAAGAATTAGCCTGAAATTAAAAGGTCTGACTCCAATTGAATATCGGAATCAGACCTATATGCCTCGTGTTTAACTGTCCAACTTTTTGGGGTCAGTACA
>NZ_JABWMT020000081.1:0-1460 GCF_013368915.2 Escherichia sp. 93.1518 | reverse complement strand
CTGCCGTACGCTAACGGCTCAATCCACCTCGGCCATATGCTGGAGCACATCCAGGCTGATGTCTGGGTCCGTTACCAGCGAATGCGCGGCCACGAGGTCAACTTCATCTGCGCCGACGATGCCCACGGTACGCCGATCATGCTGAAAGCACAGCAGCTTGGTATCACCCCGGAGCAGATGATTGGCGAAATGAGTCAGGAGCATCAGACTGATTTCGCAGGCTTTAACATCAGCTATGACAACTATCACTCAACGCACAGCGAAGAGAACCGTCAGTTGTCTGAGCTTATCTATACTCGCCTGAAAGAGAACGGTTTTATTAAAAACCGCACCATCTCTCAGCTGTACGATCCGGAAAAAGGCATGTTCCTGCCGGACCGTTTTGTGAAAGGCACCTGCCCGAAATGTAAATCCCCGGATCAATACGGCGATAACTGCGAAGTCTGCGGCGCAACATATAGCCCGACGGAACTGATCGAGCCGAAATCAGTGGTTTCTGGCGCTACGCCGGTAATGCGTGATTCCGAACACTTCTTCTTTGATCTGCCCTCTTTCAGCGAAATGTTGCAGGCATGGACCCGCAGCGGCGCGTTGCAGGAGCAGGTAGCAAACAAAATGCAGGAATGGTTTGAATCCGGCCTGCAACAGTGGGACATCTCCCGCGACGCACCGTACTTCGGTTTTGAAATTCCGAACGCGCCGGGCAAATACTTCTACGTCTGGCTGGACGCGCCAATTGGCTATATGGGTTCTTTCAAGAATCTGTGTGACAAGCGCGGCGACAGCGTAAGCTTCGATGAATACTGGAAGAAAGACTCCACCGCCGAGCTGTACCACTTCATCGGTAAAGATATTGTTTACTTCCACAGCCTGTTCTGGCCAGCAATGCTGGAAGGCAGCAACTTCCGCAAGCCGACCAACCTGTTTGTTCACGGCTATGTGACGGTGAACGGCGCGAAGATGTCCAAGTCTCGCGGCACGTTCATTAAAGCCAGCACCTGGCTGAATCATTTTGACGCTGATAGCCTGCGCTACTACTACACCGCGAAGCTCTCTTCGCGCATCGATGATATCGACCTGAACCTGGAAGATTTCGTTCAGCGCGTGAATGCCGATATCGTCAACAAAGTGGTGAATCTGGCCTCCCGTAACGCTGGCTTTATCAACAAGCGTTTTGACGGCGTACTGGCAAGCGAGCTGGCTGACCCTGAACTGTACAAAACCTTTACCGATGCCGCTGAAGTTATTGGTGAAGCGTGGGAAAGCCGTGAGTTTGGTAAAGCTGTGCGCGAAATCATGGCGCTGGCTGACCTGGCTAACCGCTATGTTGACGAGCAGGCTCCGTGGGTGGTGGCGAAACAGGAAGGTCGCGATGCCGACCTGCAGGCGATTTGCTCAATGGGCATTAACCTGTTCCGCGTGCTGATGACGTACCTGAAACCGGTACTGCCGAAACTGAC
>NZ_JABWMT020000080.1:0-1550 GCF_013368915.2 Escherichia sp. 93.1518 | reverse complement strand
GCTAATGCGGTGGCGAATCTGGAAAAAGCCCTCGCGCTGGATCCGAACAGCAGCAACAACGACAAATGGAACAGTCTGCTGAAGGTGAACCGCTACTGGCTGGCGATCCAGCAGGGCGATGCTGCGCTGAAAGCCAATAATCCCGACCGGGCAGAACGCCTGTTCCAGCAGGCGCGCAATGTCGATAACGCCGACAGCTATGCGGTACTGGGGCTGGGTGATGTGGCGATGGCACGTAAAGATTACCCCGCTGCCGAACGCTATTATCAGCAGACTTTGCGTATGGACAGCGGCAACACCAACGCCGTGCGCGGGCTGGCGAATCTTTATCGCCAGCAGTCGCCGGAAAAAGCCGAAGCGTTTATTGCCTCGCTTTCTGCCAGCCAGCGGCGCAGCGTTGATGACATCGAACGCAGCCTACAAAACGACCGCTTATCACAGCAGGCGGAGGCACTGGAAAATCAGGGGAAATGGGCGCAGGCGGCAGCACTTCAGCGTCAGCGACTGGCGCTCGATCCCGGCAGTGTGTGGATTACTTACCGGCTTTCGCAGGATCTCTGGCAGGCCGGGCAACGCAGCCAGGCCGATACGTTAATGCGCAGCCTGGCGCAACAGAAGCCGAACGACCCGGAGCAGGTTTACGCTTACGGACTGTATCTTTCCGGTCACGACCAGGACAGAGCCGCGCTGGCGCATATCAACAGCCTGCCGCGCGCGCAGTGGAACAGCAATATTCAGGAACTGGCAAACCGCCTGCAAAGCGATCAGGTACTGGAAACCGCCAGCCGCCTGCGTGAAAGCGGTAAAGAGGCAGAAGCGGAAGCGATGCTGCGCCAGCAGCCGCCGTCCACGCGCATTGACCTCACCCTGGCCGACTGGGCACAGCAGCGACGTGATGACACCGCTGCCCGCGCGGCGTATCAGAATGTCCTGACGCGGGAGCCAGCTAACGTTGATGCCATTCTTGGCCTGACAGAAGTGGATATCGCCGCCGGCGACAAAGCGGCGGCACGCAGCCAGCTGGCGAAACTGCCCGCCACTGACAATACCTCTCTGAATACACAGCGGCGCGTGGCGCTGGTACAGGCGCAGCTTGGCGATACCGCAGCGGCGCAGCAGACGTTTAACAAGCTGATCCCGCAGGCAAAATCTCAGCCGCCGTCGATGGAAAGTGCGATGGTACTGCGTGATGGTGCAAGGTTTGAAGCGCAGGCGGGCGAGCCAAAGCAGGCACTGGAAACCTACAAAGACGCGATGGTCGCATCCGGTGTGACGCCGACGCGTCCGCAGGATAACGACACCTTTACCCGTCTGACCCGTAACGATGAGAAAGATGACTGGCTGAAGCGCGGTGTGCGCAGCGACGCGGCAGATCTCTATCGCCAGCAGGATCTTAACGTCACCCTTGAGCACGATTACTGGGGATCGAGCGGCACCGGTGGTTACTCCGACCTGAAAGCGCACACCACCATGTTGCAGGTGGATGCACCGTATTCTGACGGACGGATGTTCTTTCGCAGTGATTTCGTCAATATGAACGTCGGCAGTTT
>NZ_JABWMT020000007.1:0-184459 GCF_013368915.2 Escherichia sp. 93.1518 | reverse complement strand
TTAAATCGACATGTCAGGATAAGACGTGTTGATAAAACAGAATTTGCCTGGCGGCCGTAGCGCGGTGGTCCCACCTGACCCCATGCCGAACTCAGAAGTGAAACGCCGTAGCGCCGATGGTAGTGTGGGGTCTCCCCATGCGAGAGTAGGGAACTGCCAGGCATCAGATAAAGCGAAAGGCCATCCGGAAGGATGGCCTTTTTGCGTTGCTGCAGAAAGAATGCCGGATGCGACGCTGGCGCGTCTTATCCTTCCTACGAAAGATCACGTGGCGTAGGGAAGAGCCGTGTACGCCAGATTCAGCAACGGATACAGTTACATCAATTTACCCACTTCCATACGTTCTCCTTACCAGAAATTTATCCTTAAGCTCCTCAATAACCATTTCCCTGCTAACTAAATTCACTGTTAAGGTTGCATAATCACATGTAACAAATGTATAACACTTGAATTACTAAAAAATAAACAACAGCAACCGACAAAGCATCGGATTATGGCAGGAGAAATAGTGGCATGGCAGAAAGCACTGTGACAGCAGACGGCAAACTGACAAGTAGTGATACTCGTCGCCGCATCTGGGCAATTGTAGGGGCCTCTTCAGGCAACCTGGTCGAATGGTTTGATTTCTACGTCTACTCGTTTTGTTCCCTCTACTTCGCCCATATCTTCTTCCCTTCTGGTAACACGACCACTCAACTACTGCAAACAGCCGGTGTTTTTGCAGCAGGATTCTTGATGCGCCCAATAGGCGGCTGGTTATTTGGTCGAATTGCCGATAAGCATGGCCGCAAGAAATCGATGCTGTTATCAGTATGTATGATGTGTTTCGGCTCTCTGGTTATCGCATGTTTGCCAGGCTATGAAACTATTGGCACCTGGGCTCCGGCGTTGTTACTTCTCGCGCGTTTATTCCAGGGATTATCTGTAGGTGGAGAATATGGCACTAGCGCCACCTATATGAGTGAAGTCGCAGTAGAAGGTCGTAAAGGTTTTTATGCCTCATTTCAGTATGTCACGTTGATCGGCGGACAACTGTTGGCACTACTGGTTGTCGTGGTTTTACAACACACCATGGAAGACGCTGCACTCAGAGAGTGGGGATGGCGCATTCCCTTTGCGTTAGGAGCGGTGTTAGCCGTTGTGGCTTTGTGGTTACGCCGTCAATTGGATGAAACTTCACAACAAGAAACACGCGCTTTAAAAGAAGCTGGATCTCTGAAAGGATTATGGCGCAATCGCCGTGCATTCATCATGGTTCTCGGTTTTACTGCTGCGGGCTCCCTTTGTTTCTATACCTTCACCACTTACATGCAGAAGTATCTGGTGAATACTGCGGGAATGCACGCCAACGTAGCAAGCGGCATTATGACAGCCGCACTGTTTGTATTCATGCTCATCCAGCCGCTCATTGGTGCGCTGTCGGATAAGATTGGCCGTCGAACTTCAATGCTATGTTTCGGTTCTCTGGCAGCCATTTTTACCGTTCCCATTCTCTCAGCATTGCAGAACGTTTCCTCGCCTTATGCCGCTTTTGGTCTGGTGATGTGCGCCCTGCTGATAGTGAGTTTTTATACTTCAATCAGTGGAATACTGAAGGCTGAGATGTTCCCGGCACAGGTTCGCGCATTAGGCGTTGGTCTGTCATATGCGGTCGCCAATGCTATATTTGGCGGCTCAGCGGAGTATGTGGCGCTGTCGCTGAAATCAATAGGAATGGAAACAGCCTTCTTCTGGTATGTAACATTGATGGCCGTGGTGGCGTTTCTGGTTTCTTTGATGCTGCATCGCAAAGGGAAGGGAATGCGTCTTTAGTGATGCGCCAGTTGCCAGATGGTATAGCCGGTAGTTGCACCGGCGACATCCCAGGCAAAATCTTTCCAGCTCCAGCCGCTCCCCTCGGGGCGGCTATCCCAAAGTTCTTTTGACGCGCCCAGCCCAACAGAGAACATCAGCCCGAAAGTCGCACTGCCATCGTGACTCATCCCCTGATGCTGTGCATATTCATTTCCGGCTGCGGAAAGCATCGCCGAGGCGATAAAGTGTTGAGCTTTATCCTGCCCGCTCCAGCTATCGTTAGCCATATGGCTGCATCCAGAAAGTAACAATAGCGAACAGATAAAAAGAATACGCAAAACGTGGGCCTCCAAAAAACAAACCCCGTACAGGACGGGGTTGTGATTACAGGATGCGACTAATTAATCGGTCGATGCGGATACGGCGCAAACGGCGGATAAGTTTGCGAACCTTCACCGGATAATCGGCAATACTTTGCAGATCGCGGTAGTGCTTAACGATGGTGGTATGCTCGCGGATCAGCTCCAGTTCTTTCTCACGCTGTGGCGCAAGTTCCAGTTGCGGATCGTGGATCAAAATGGCATTTTCCAGATCCAGACGCCAGGCGCGTGGGTTGAGGTTATTACCGGTTACCAGCATCCACTTATCATCAACCCACATTCCTTTCAGATGATAGGTGTTGTCGTCATCTTTCCATAACCGAACCACTAACTGGTCAGTATTGACGTAATACTGCAAACGGCTCAGGAAGCGACGCAGATTGATCTCATAAAGATAAGGCAGTGCGCCAATTATCTTGAAAGGTTCATCTTCTGGAATGTAGAAGTCATTCGCGGTTTTATCACCGACAATGATTTCGACCTTCTTCCCTTCGCGCAGCAACTGGATGATATTGCGCACAAGGATTGCTGGCAGGTTGAAGTATGGCGTGCAGATGGTTAGTTTCTGCTCGGCACAAGGCATAAGATGGAAAATGGTCTTGTTCAACAGACTCGATTTCCCCAGACCAACCAACGGCGTTACGGAAAGCTGATCGTTATCGGCATCGCCCTGGAAATGATAAGCGGCATCACGTAGCTCCTGGCGGAACAGGCGAATGTCGTTCTTGATTTCCGGACTTTTTGGGCGATTAACATCATCCAGACGGTTAACTCCGCGACCATTCATAATATTCTGTGTAACCCATTCAAACATAATGTCTGACATCTTACGGTTACGGATCAGATGATAACGGTCGTAGCGGTATTTATCGTGCTGATGCAGATAAACATCGTTCAGGCTGGCACCGCTATAAAGTACGCTATCGTCGATGATAAAGCCTTTAAAGTGCAGAACGCCAAGGGCTTCACGGGTATTGATTGGAACGCCATAAACCGGAACATCTACGCCCGGATTTTCCTGCGCCATGCGGCAGTACCAGTCAGCATTAGTGTTAGATGCCGCAGCGCCAATGCGTCCACGTTGTGCACGATGCCAGTCGACCAGCACCCGCACATCCAGTTCCGGACGCTGCCGTTTAGCCTCATACAACGCGTTCAGAATGCCTTTGCCACCGTCATCCTGTTCGAGATACAGGGCAACGATGCAAATGCGCTGCTTCGCGCTGGCTATTTTTTCCAGCAGCGTCTCCCGGAAGTCGGCGGGAGCGTAAAAGAAATCGACATCATCAACTGATTGAGAAATCTTGGGTAGTTGGGCAAGGTGTTGTTGATGTTTATTACGCTTAAATTTTGACAACATCACAGTGCATTTCTTCTCTGTTCATTGAAGGGTCCTCTGTGCAATGCAGACGACATAAGCGGGCAATAATAACACCAGTCCCGATTAAGTGGTCAACATTTCCAGTACCTTACTCATGATTCCTCGCGCTGGGCAAGATTTAGCGTAAGCCCAACGATCCCCTCTTCGAGCTGGATATCAACGTTAAACCCGAGCTTGCGGGCCAGCGCCACCATGCCACGATTGTTTGGCATCGTAATACCATTCAGACGTTGCAGTCCGTGATCTCGCGTATAGGTAATCAACTTTTCCATTAAGCGGCGGCCTAAGCCTAATCCTTTGAGGTCCGATCGAACCAGTACGGCAAATTCGGCATCGATGTTATCAGGGTCAGAGATCGCTCGTGTGACACCGAGGATCTCTTCTGTTTGATCAATACGTCGTACCGCCACAAAAGCCATTTCTCGATCGTAGTCGATCTGCGTCATGTTGGCTAAATCTTCATGGGTAAATTCGTTGATCTCGCTAAAGTAGCGGTAATAAAGATCTTCTTTGGTGACTCGCGAAATGAATTGCTGAAGCTGTGGCTCATCTTCCGGCAAAATCGGGCGGAACAAGCAGCGTTCACCGTTTTTCAATTCTACCCACTCTTCCAGCTGATGCGGATACGGACGCACAGCAAGGCGACTCTCGTTATCGCCTTCAAACGGCGCGATATCCAGCGTGACATCCAGCGCGGTAAATTCATTGCCGGAAGCCAGCAAAGGATGAATATCCAGCCGCTGAATTTCAGGGCAATCGACAATCAGGTTGGAAACCTGCACCAGAAGCTGACTCAAGCCTGCAACATCCAATGGGCGTAGCGCACTGCGCGCACGAATCTTTTTACTTTTGATCCCCTGAATAACCAGATAGCGAGCCAGGTTCATGTTCAGCGGTGGCAACGCCACGACGGCTTGATCTTCAGGACGCCATTCCACACCGCCTTCACCCAGCATGATCAAAGGCCCGAAAACCGGATCGTGCTCGACGACTACGCGCAACTCCTGAGCGCCTGCACGGTTAGCCATACTTTGCACCAGCAGTCCGTGGATCCGCGCCTGCGGCCAGGCCATTTTTACGCGATCGAAAATAGCGTTCGCGGCTTGCTGGACTTCATTAGCCGTACGCAAATAGAGCATCACGCCCTGAACTTCTGATTTATGCGGAATATCCGGCGAACGCAATTTTAGCGCCACCGGATAACCAATCTGTTCGGCAATATGTACAGCTTCGGTGCTGTCAGTAGCAATCCAGGTGGGGAGCGTGTTCATGCCGTACGCTTGCAGGATGGGCTGAACTTCATGGGTATCGAGTGATGTCGCTCCTTCGGCAATGGCTTGCTGTAGCAGAATATGCGCTTCTGCGGTATTAGAGGTCAGATTGCTGGGCAGCGCCGGCGTTTCGCGTAGTTGCTTCTGGTTTCGCCGGTACTCCACCATATGCATAAAAGCGGTGATGGTTCCTTCCGGCGTTCGATAGGTTGGCAGTCCAGCTTCGCTGAATAAACGTCGTGCCTCTTGCGAGGAGTGCTCGCCACACCAGTTCGTCAGTAGAGATACATACTTGCTGCGGGGATGATGTTTTACCGCTTCAATTAATGCTTGCGCACTTTCTGTTGCGGGCGCTGCGGCGCTGGGCGAATGAATAACCATCAGTGCATCAAAATCCTGGCTGTGGAGCAGAATATCCAGCGTTTTAACATAATGTTCACTGCTGGCGTCATCGCGCAGATCGAGCGGGTTAGAGATAGCGACATGTTCTGGCAGCGTATCGCGCAGTTTCTGGCAGATCTCTTCACTAAGCGTTGCCAGTTTGCCATTGCGCGACCATAAGGCATCCAGCGCCAGCGCGGCAGGCGCGGCACCGTTGCTGATTATCATCAGCCGGTCGCCACGCAGCGGGCGCATATGGCTAAGGGTTTCCACCGCCGAAAACAGTTCGTGAGTGTCCTGCACTCGTAATAAACCTGCGCGCTGAATAGCCGCATCCCACGCCGGGTCCATTCCTGCCGTGGTGTTCAACAGACGTTGAGCCGCTGGGCTACGTCCGCTTTTAATCACCAGAATCGGTTTATTGCGAGAGGCGCTACGGGCAGCCGAAACAAAGCTCCGCGCGTCGCTTAACTGTTCGAGGTAGAGCAGGATGGCACTGGTTTTACTGTCGCGCGCCAGATAATCGAGCAATTCGTCAACGTCGATATCCAGGCTGTCGCCGAGAGCAATAAAATACGAAAAGCCCATCTCACGCTGTTGCGCCCAGTCGAGGATGGTGTTGGAGACGGCAGCCGACTGCGAAATAAACGCCAGCTTGCCGCGTTTAATCGGCACGGGCGAAAAGCTGGCATTCAGACCTTGCCAGGGAGCCAGTAAACCCAGACTGTTTGGTCCTAGCAGGCGCATGTTATGGCGCAGGGCGCAGGCGCGGAGATCTTCGTGTTGCGATGCTGGTGCAGAAAGAATAATGCAGGTTTTACAGCCTTTCTCGCCGAGCTCTTCCAGAAGAGCAAGATTGCGGCTGGCATTGGTACACAAAACCGCAAGGTCGGGTGTAAAGGGCAAGCTGGCAATATCCGGCCAGGCCAGCACACCCAACACCGCTTTCCAGGCTGGCGTCACCGGGAGTACCGGCCCGTTAAAGCCACCCGCCAGCAGGTTACGCATCATCAGGTAACCTGCGCGATTGGGTTTCATCGATGCGCCAATTACCGCTATCGATTTTGGTCGCAGTAGTGCTTCCAGTCCTCGCTGACTCATACCGGTCTCCCGCAGAAGTGACCGAATGATTTTAAACGCTTTCTAACTGTTCTGCTGTGATGCTACCCAGATGTTGCGTTTTTCCTGCCAGATAGCGCGTTTTAAAACGAGTGAAATGCTCGCCTAAGCCCGTTGCTGCTTCGGTATCGCCCGCCATATCTAAAAGTGCGATGGCTACTTCGGCGGTGCAATATTGGCCTTCAGCCTGGGCTTCACGCAGGCGATAGGCAGAAAGCCGGGAAAGATCGACGGAAATGACGGGAAGATTATCCAGATACGGACTTTTACGAAACATTTTCCGAGCTTCCGGCCAGGTGCCATCGAGCATGATAAACAGCGGCGGCTTACCGGAAGGCGGCGAGAAGATGACTTCCCGTTGCTCGCCGGCATACGAGGCAGGAAAAACCACCATTGGTTGGTAATCCGGGTTTTGTACCAGCTCCAGCAAATCTTGCGATGGTTCAGTGCGCGACCATTGAAACGCGACTGTATCCGGCAAGATATCAGCAATTAAACGTCCGGTATTGCTGGGCTTCATTGGCTCGGTATCGAACATCAGCAAACAAAAACGGCTTTTTGCTTCAGTTGGGGTGATTGTCGAACAGAGGCAAAGTTTCTCTGGCAAAAGGCAGCGTTGGCAACGACGAACGCGATTACCACGGGCAAGAAAAGGACGCGTTGCGCGTGCAATACGTTCGGCGCGTAACTGGAGAACAGCGTTTTCGGTCATGAGAGAGGGCGTCGAAAAACCGCCATTGTCGCAGAGGAGAAAACGGGGCACAAGATGCGCCCCGGTAAGATTAAAGAGATTCGTTCAACCAGCTATCGAACGGTGCTTTCGGCACTGCGCCGTTGAGCATGTCAACAACCTGACCATTTTTGAAAATCATAATCGTCGGAATGCTACGAATACCAAAGCGGCTGCTTAATTCACGTTCAGCTTCGGTATTCACTTTTACAAAACGCACTTTACCGCTACGCTCTTGCGCAACATCTTCAAAAATCGGCGCGAAGTTACGGCAGGGGCCGCACCACGGTGCCCAGAAGTCGATCACTACAGGCAGATCGTCTTTCAGCAATTTGTCGAGTGTTTCACCGGTCGCATTAATCACCTCTCCGTCAAACAGGTCGTGACCGCAGCGTCCGCATTTTGCCGCATCTTCGATCCGATCGTCGGGAATGCGATTGATGGCCTGACAATGGGTACAAACGGTATTCATAACTAACCTCGGGATGAGTAAGGAGACTTATCGGCAATGACGCCGGTATGTTTCTAATATGTTACATATTATCAAAGGCAATGTTCCAGACAACAATCTGTTTTATTCAATAGGTATGATAGTCGCAGGCTTTGGTACGAAATCATGGCGAACCGCGCGCACTTCGGGTAATCTGCGCGCTTCGCGCAGCGCTGGTGGAGAAAAGCATGAACGATGAAATGAAAGGTAAAAGCGGCAAGGTCAAAGTGATGTATGTCCGCAGTGATGATGATTCTGATAAACGTACCCATAACCCGCGAACCGGGAAAGGGGGCGGGCGTCCAGGAAAATCTCGTGCCGACGGTGGCCGTCGCCCCGCCCGCGATGACAAACAGAGTCAGCCCCGTGACCGCAAGTGGGAAGATTCGCCGTGGCGCACGGTTTCCCGCGCGCCGGGTGATGAGACGCCGGAAAAGGCCGATCACGGTGGCATCAGTGGTAAAAGTTTTATTGATCCAGAAGTGTTGCGTCGTCAGCGTGCGGAAGAAACCCGCGTTTACGGCGAAAATGCATGTCAGGCACTGTTCCAGAGCCGTCCGGAAGCGATTGTTCGCGCCTGGTTTATCCAGAGCGTAACGCCGCGTTTTAAAGAAGCCTTGCGCTGGATGGCAGCAAACCGCAAAGCGTACCATGTAGTGGATGAAGCGGAACTGACAAAAGCGTCAGGCACGGAACATCACGGCGGCGTTTGCTTCCTGATTAAAAAGCGTAACGGCACAACCGTACAGCAGTGGGTAAGCCAGGCCGGCGCGCAGGATTGTGTACTGGCGCTGGAAAACGAATCTAACCCGCATAACCTGGGTGGCATGATGCGTAGCTGCGCGCACTTTGGCGTGAAAGGCGTTGTGGTGCAGGATGCGGTGTTGCTGGAATCGGGTGCGGCAATCCGTACCGCAGAAGGCGGCGCAGAGCACGTTCAGCCGATTACCGGCGACAACATTGTTAATGTGCTGGATGATTTCCGTCAGGCGGGTTACACCGTAGTGACCACTTCCAGCGAGCAGGGTAAACCGCTGTTCAAAACCAGTCTGCCAGAGAAAATGGTGCTGGTGCTGGGCCAGGAATATGAAGGGCTACCGGATGCCGCACGCGATCCGAACGATTTGCGCGTGAAGATTGATGGTACTGGCAACGTTGCCGGGCTGAATATCTCTGTCGCAACTGGCGTGCTGCTTGGCGAATGGTGGCGTCAGAACAAAGCCTGATAAATCAGCCGGATGGCAACGATGTCATCCGGCATTTTCCCGCAAATTTACTCACTCTCTGCCGGTAACACTGGCATCCAGTCAATCGGTTTTTCGCCACGTTGTTCCAGCCACTGATTTGCCAGCACAAAATGGTTGCAGCCAAAGAATCCACGATGCGCCGAAAGCGGCGACGGATGCGGCGCTTTCAGCACGTGATGGCGTTGCTTATCTATAATCGCCCCTTTCTTTTGCGCATGTGATCCCCATAACAAAAACACCACGCCTTCACGATGCTGATTAATCAGGCTGATGACTTTATCAGTAAACGTTTCCCAGCCGAGGCTGGCGTGGGAATGTGCCTGGCCTGCGCGTACCGTCAATACGGTGTTGAGCAGGAGAACCCCCTGACGTGCCCAGCTTTCAAGATAGCCATGTGTCGGGCGAGTAAAGCCTGGAAGGGTATTTTCCAGTTCTTTATACATATTCAGTAGAGAAGGCGGTATAGCAATACCTGGGCGAACGGAAAATGCCAGACCGTGCGCTTGTCCGGGGCCGTGGTAAGGGTCCTGGCCGAGGATCACCACTTTGACATCGCCCAGTTCAGTAAAGCGAAAGGCGTTAAAAACATCTTTTTGTGGTGGGTAGATGGTTATCCCGGACTGCCGCTCGCTGGCAACGGTCTGGAGGGTGTTAAGAAAATAGGGTTGCTGCTTTTCTTCAGCCAGCACGTCATGCCAGGTTAATTGGTTAGTCATCTCGCTCTCCTGCGGATCTTCAATCCGCCTAGCTTAACTGCTTCTTTCTACAGAACAAAATCAAGCTCATTTTTTAGCCATGAACGAGTGCAAAAAAGTGTAAATTGGTAAAATCTCACGCTCGCATAAGTTGATGTAAAACAATAAAATCCATTTCCGACCACATTTGATGTGTGGTTTTTGTTGATTTAAATCAAAGAATCAAGGGTGTTTGAGGAGTATATATACACTCAAGCAACAATGGTTTTACCAATTGGCCGCGACAGGCTAATCAAATCAAATAATTTGCCGGGGAGGCATCACATGATTACAGGTATCCAGATTACTAAAGCCGCTAATGACGATCTGCTGAACTCTTTCTGGCTGCTGGACAGCGAAAAAGGCGAAGCGCGTTGCATCGTTGCGAAAGCAGGTTTTGCAGAAGACGAAGTGGTTGCAGTAAGCAAACTGGGTGACATTGAATACCGTGAAGTTCCAGTAGAAGTTAAACCAGAAGTTCGCGTTGAAGGTGGTCAGCACCTGAACGTAAACGTTCTGCGTCGTGAAACTCTGGAAGATGCAGTTAAGCATCCGGAAAAATATCCGCAGCTGACTATCCGTGTATCCGGTTATGCAGTTCGCTTCAACTCTCTGACTCCGGAACAGCAGCGCGACGTTATCGCTCGTACCTTTACTGAAAGCCTGTAAGGCTTAAGTAGCAAGTTATTAAGCGGAAGAGGGTAATCTCTTCCGCTTTTCTTTTGTCTTTCAATAGAAAATACGTACCGCACAATAGACCAGCAACAGCGCCAGAACGATATTCAACTGGCGACCATAGTGGCGAAACAATCGCTGAAACAGATGCCCCGCCAGCGCCCAACAGACATTGCCAAACGTCCCAATCATCGCCAGCAAAACGCTGACGCCAACTACCCAGCTTAACGCCTGTGTTTGCGGCAGAACAAACGTCGACAGTGCCGTAATGCCGTACAAAATAATTTTGACGTTCACAAACTGTAGCGCAAAGCTCGCCCAAAAGCTGATCGGTTTTGCCTGAAGTCCGTCTTCTTTTGTTGGACTGGTAGCGATTTTCCACGCCAGCCAGACAATATATGCTGCCCCCGCCCAACTCAACAGATGCACTGCTGCCGGGTCGATAACAGCCAATGAAAATGAAATTCCCGCACATAGCAGCATGACAATCAAAAATCCCAGACTCATCCCCGCCAGTACGCGGGTAATCTGACGAAACCCATGCGACGTGGCTGAACTCAGCGCAAGAATATTGTTCGGTCCAGGCGTGAGGGCAGTAATCAGGGTGTAGGTCCAGAAAGCACTTAATAGGGTCGGTGTCACTTGTTATCTCCTCTGTTTTGGTAGACAGTACCCGACATGAAACATTTAAAAAAATGAATGTTTTTACATTCTAAATTCGATATTTTCGATAGGTTTGGGGTTATGGATCTGCGCCGCTTTATTACGCTAAAAACCGTGGTGGAAGAGGGTTCCTTTTTGCGAGCTTCGCAAAAATTGTGCTGTACACAATCGACGGTGACTTTTCATATTCAGCAGCTTGAGCAGGAGTTCTCGGTCCAGTTATTTGAGAAAATTGGCCGACGGATGTGCCTCACTCGCGAAGGTAAAAAGCTGCTGCCGTACATCTATGAACTTACCAGAGTGATGGATACCCTTCGTGAGGCTGCCAAAAAAGAGTCGGATCCGGACGGGGAACTACGCGTTGTTTCGGGCGAAACGTTACTCTCTTACCGAATGCCGCAGGTGTTGCAGCGTTTTCGGCAACGCGCACCAAAAGTGCGTTTATCGTTGCAGTCGCTGAACTGTTACGTGATCCGTGATGCGCTACTGAATGATGAGGCAGATGTTGGGGTTTTTTATCGCGTAGGGAATGATGATGCTCTGAACCGACGAGAGTTGGGTGAACAATCACTGGTGCTGGTGGCTTCACCGCAAATTGCAGATGTCGATTTTACTGAGCCGGGAAGACATAACGCCTGTAGCTTTATTATTAACGAACCGCAATGCGTCTTCCGCCAGATATTTGAAAGCACGCTGCGTCAGCGGCGGATTACGGTGGAACACACCATTGAGCTTATAAGCATTGAAAGTATCAAGCGATGTGTCGCGGCAAACATCGGAGTCAGCTACTTACCGCGATTTGCGGTAGCAAAAGAGCTGGAGTGCGGAGAATTAATTGAATTACCCTTCGGCGAACCGTCGCAGACCATTACGGCAATGTGCGCTCACCATGCCGGAAAAGCGGTTAGCCCGGCGATGCACATTTTTATTCAGTGTGTTGAAGAGTGTTTTTTGCCGGGATAAAAAAATACCGGGCTTAAACCCGGCATTATGATTACTCTTCTGTCGTTTGCGGCGGCACGCCCGTTCCGCTTGGTTTGCGGCGCTTACCAATATTTTTGGTATCGCGATGGCGTTTTTTCACCCGTGGCTTCTCTTTCTCTTTAGCCTTTTTCTTCTCGGCGCGTTTTGCCAACACTTTTTTCGATGGCTTGCCGGTCTGTTTCTCGCTTGGCGCACGCGTTTTCGGGCGTAACTCATCAATTACGCGAGCTTTAATTGGCTCTTCAATATAACGGCCAACTTTACCCAGCAGCAGATGGTCATGAGCTTCAACCAGCGAGATAGCGATACCTTTACGACCAGCGCGAGCGGTACGCCCGATACGGTGCAAATAAGTATCGCCACTGCGCGGCATATCGAAGTTAAAGACGTGGCTGACATCCGGAATGTCGATACCGCGTGCGGCAACATCGGTTGCAACCAGCACGTTAACACGACCTTCGGTCAGGCGTTTGATCGCTTCGTTACGCTTGCCTTGTACCATCTCACCTTCGAGATAGCAGTTGTTGATGCCCGCTTCGCGCAGCCAGTTTGCCAGCTCATGCACACGCTCACGCTTACGCACAAACACAATTGAGCGGGTCGCTTCTGGTTGTTTTAACAGATGCACCAGCAACGCGGTTTTATGCTCAAGGTCATCGGCACGGTAATACCACTGATGAATTTTTTTGCGCTCACGAGTGGACGGATTCGCAGAAACCTCCACTGGATCTTCCAGTAGACGCTCAGCAAAATCCTGAATGGCATCGCCTTCCAGCGTTGCTGAGAAGAGCAGGGTTTGTTTACGCCAGCGAGTTTCGCCAGCAATATGTTCGATATCCTGGGCGAAGCCCATATCCAGCATACGGTCTGCTTCGTCGAGGATCAGTGTTTCAACCGCGCGGCAATCAAAGTTCTCTTCTTTTATATACTGCAGCAGACGACCGGTTGTGGCGACCACGATGTCCTGGTTTTCGCTGAACACTTCTGCGTGGTTCATATAAGCCACGCCACCAGTGATGGTGGCGATATCCAGATGCGTATGTTTCGCCAGTTCGCGGGCATGATCGGCCACCTGCATCGCCAGTTCGCGAGTTGGGGTGAGGATCAAAATACGCGGCGGACCGGATTTCTTACGCGGGAAATCGAGCAGGTGCTGCAACGCTGGCAGCAGATACGCCGCCGTTTTACCGGTGCCTGTCGGCGCAGAACCGAGTACATCACGGCCATCGAGCGCAGGCGGAATGGCGGCAGCCTGAATGGCGGTCGGGCGAGTGAAACCTTTATCCTGGAGTGCTTCCAGCAGGCTTTCGTCGAGTTCAAGTTCGGAAAAAGTCGTTACAGTCATGTTCTACCTCTGTGTGGGGCGCTGATTATAGACGTTACGGCTGCAATCTTCATCTGTTTGTATGGATATCGCTTCTCAGGTATTGTTCTTACCCGGTGCTATCGCCGTTTTTCCAGCAAGGTTTTATTTTCATGTCACAGTCTACATCCGTGCTTCGTCGTAATGGATTTACTTTTAAACAGTTTTTTGTCGCACACGATCGCTGTGCAATGAAAGTGGGAACGGATGGAATTTTGCTGGGCGCATGGGCTCCTGTGGCTGGGGTAAAACGCTGCCTTGATATCGGCAGCGGTAGCGGGTTATTGGCTTTGATGCTGGCGCAGCGCACCGATGATGGCGTGATAATCGATGCGGTTGAAATTGAAAACGAAGCGGCTGCCCAGGCGCAGAAAAATATCGCGCAGTCCCCGTGGGCAGAGCGGATTAACGTCCATACGGGGGATATTCAGCAGTGGCTTACCCAGCAGACAACGCGCTTTGATTTAATCATCAGTAACCCGCCGTATTATCAGCAGGGAGTAGAGTGCGCAACACCACAGCGGGAGCAGGCGCGCTATACCACTACGCTTGATCACCAGACGTTGCTCACTTGCGCGGCAGAATGCATTACCGAAGAGGGATTTTTCTGCGTGGTGCTGCCAGAACAGATCGGTAATGGTTTTACTGAACTGGCGTTAAATATGGGCTGGCATTTACGTTTACGGACGGATGTGGCGGAAAACGAAGCGCGACTGCCGCATCGGGTGCTGCTGGCATTCTCCCCACAGGCGGGGGAGTGTTTTAGCGATCGCTTAGTGATTCGTGGGCCAGACCAGAACTATTCCGAAGCGTATACGGCGCTGACCCAGGCTTTTTATCTGTTTATGTAATAATTGCCGGGGGTGAGAATCGATGGACCGGAATGCGTGAGTAGCTCCGGGTAATCCAGCGTGTAATGCAAGCCCCGACTCTCTTTGCGCATTATCGCGCAGCGAACAATCAACTCGGCAACCTGCACCAGATTACGCAGCTCCAGCAAATTATTCGACACACGGAAGTGAGCATAATATTCATCTATCTCCTGCTGCAGTATATTGATCCGCCGCAGGGCGCGCTCCAGGCGCTTTGTTGTGCGTACAATGCCCACGTAATCCCACATAAACAGGCGTAACTCATGCCAGTTATGTTGAATCACCACCAGTTCATCAGGATTCTCAACGCGGCTTTCATCCCACGGCGGTAACGTACTGACGCCGCGCACATAAGGCATACGCTTTGCAATATCTTCCGCTGCCGACCAGCCGTAGACCAGACACTCCAGCAATGAGTTAGAGGCCATTCGGTTAGCGCCATGTAATCCTGTATAGCTGACTTCACCAATGGCATACAGGCCATCAACGTCGGTACGCCCATAATCATCTACCATCACGCCACCGCAGGTGTAGTGCGCAGCGGGCACTATTGGCACAGGCTCTTTCGTGAGATCAATGCCCAGCCCCAATAACTTTTCATAAATCATTGGGAAATGCTGACGAATAAAATCGGCGGGCTTATGGCTGATGTCGAGGAACATACAATCCGCGCCGAGGCGTTTCATTTCATGGTCAATGGCGCGGGCGACAATATCGCGCGGGGCCAGTTCGCCGCGCTCATCAAACTCGGGCATAAATCGTGTACCGTCCGGGCGTTTCAAATAAGCGCCTTCGCCACGTAAGGCTTCCGTTAACAGGAAATTTCGAGCCTGTGGATGATACAGTGCGGTAGGGTGGAACTGATTAAATTCTAGATTAGCAACCCGGCAACCCGCGCGCCAGGCCATGGCAATACCATCGCCGGAGGATATATCAGGATTAGTGGTATACTGATAAACTTTCGATGCGCCTCCGGTTGCCAGCACTACCGCTTTTGCGTGGCAGGTTTCTACCGCTTCTTTATTGCGATTCCACACCCATGCGCCAACAACCCGTCGCGTACCCGGCAGACCAATTTTGTCAGAAATAATCAGATCGACGGCGTTGCTGCGTTCCAGCACGCGAATATTCGGATGGTTCTGCGCCTTGCTCACTAGTGTGGTTTCTACTTCTTTACCAGTAGCGTCGGCGGCATGAAGAATACGACGGTGACTATGTCCACCTTCACGGGTCAGATGGTAGCTCTCTTCGCCATTTGGCTGAACGTGGGTATCAAACAACACCCCCTGGTCGATCAACCATTGCACGCAGGAACGCGCATTGCTGGCAACAAATTCAACAGCATGGCGATCGCAAATTCCGGCACCAGCAATTAAGGTATCTTCCACATGTGAATCGATGCTGTCAGTTTCATCAAACACGGCGGCAATTCCGCCCTGGGCGTAAAACGTCGAGCCTTCTGTAACTGGACCTTTACTTAGAACGATGACTTGATGCTTATCCGCCAGACGTAGCGCCAGTGAAAGCCCGGCGGCACCGCTACCAATAATCAACACATCACAAGAATGTTCAGGGAAAATATTCATTTTGATTGTTTAATTTACTAAACACCGTTCGGCCAGCATAGCATCATGTTGTATAATTAAACACCTGTTATTTTGATGTTTGTTGCATGGGCTAAACATGTTGATTCAGGGAGGCGGGAAAAAGAGAAGTTGATCGTCGGCGGAGGATTAGGTGGTGAAATAAAAAGGCCGTTGGGTTACTCTTCAGGCAGTTAAATGGGCATTTCTACACAGATAATGCGTTATTCAGATTCTGTAGACTTATAATGATAGATAATGATCCGTCTACAGCATGACAAACAAAAACAGATGCGTTACGGAACTTTACAAAAACGAGACACTCTAACCCTTTGCTTGCTCAAATTGCAGCTAATGGAGTGGCGTTTCGATAGCGCGTGGAAATTTGGTTTGGGGAGATTTTACCTCGGATGAGCGAGCAGTTAACGGACCAGGTTCTGGTTGAGCGGGTCCAGAAGGGAGATCAGAAAGCCTTTAACTTACTGGTAGTGCGCTATCAGCATAAGGTGGCGAGTCTGGTTTCCCGCTATGTGCCGTCGGGTGATGTTCCCGATGTGGTACAAGAAGCTTTTATTAAAGCCTATCGTGCGCTGGATTCGTTCCGGGGAGATAGTGCTTTTTATACATGGCTGTATCGGATTGCTGTTAATACGGCAAAAAATTACCTGGTTGCTCAGGGGCGTCGTCCACCTTCCAGTGATGTGGATGCCATTGAAGCTGAAAACTTCGAAAGTGGCGGCGCGCTAAAAGAAATTTCGAACCCTGAGAACTTAATGTTGTCAGAAGAACTGAGACAGATAGTTTTCCGAACTATTGAGTCCCTCCCGGAAGATTTACGCATGGCAATAACCTTGCGGGAGCTGGATGGCCTGAGCTATGAAGAGATAGCCGCTATCATGGATTGTCCGGTAGGTACGGTGCGTTCACGTATCTTCCGAGCGAGGGAAGCTATTGATAATAAAGTTCAACCGCTTATCAGGCGTTGACGATAGCGGGATACTGGATAAGGGTATTAGGCATGCAGAAAGAACAACTTTCCGCTTTAATGGATGGCGAAACGCTGGATAGTGAGCTGCTTAACGAACTGGCTCACAACCCGGAAATGCAGAAAACCTGGGAAAACTATCACTTAATCCGTGACTCTATGCGGGGTGATACTCCCGAGGTGCTTCATTTCGATATCTCTTCCCGCGTGATGGCTGCCATTGAAGAAGAGCCAGTACGTCAACCGACGACATTGATCCCAGAGGCTCAGCCTGCACCGCATCAATGGCAGAAAATGCCATTTTGGCAGAAAGTACGTCCATGGGCGGCACAGCTTACCCAAATGGGCGTAGCGGCGTGTGTATCGCTTGCAGTTATCGTTGGCGTCCAGCACTATAATGGACAATCTGAAACGTCCCAGCAGCCCGAAACTCCGGTATTTAATACTCTGCCGATGATGGGTAAAGCCAGTCCGGTAAGTCTGGGAGTGCCTTCTGAAGCGACCGCGAATAATGGTCAACAGCAGCAGGTACAGGAGCAGCGTCGTCGCATTAATGCCATGTTACAGGATTACGAACTGCAACGTCGACTTCACTCCGAACAGCTTCAGTTTGAGCAGGCACAAACACAGCAAGCCGCTGTACAGGTGCCAGGAATTCAAACTTTAGGAACGCAATCGCAGTAATGAAGCAACTTTGGTTTGCCATGTCATTAGTGACAGGTAGCCTGTTATTCTCTGCTAACGCCTCGGCCACCCCTGCGTCCGGGGCGTTATTACAGCAGATGAACCTGGCTAGTCAGTCACTGAATTACGAGCTGTCATTCATCAGCATCAATAAACAAGGTGTTGAGTCCCTGCGTTATCGACATGCACGCCTCGATAACCGTCCTCTTGCACAGTTGTTGCAAATGGATGGGCCGCGTCGGGAAGTGGTACAGCGCGGCAATGAAATCAGCTATTTTGAACCGGGCCTTGAACCGTTCACACTTAATGGCGATTACATTGTTGATTCTCTGCCATCGCTCATCTATACCGATTTCAAACGCCTTTCTCCTTACTACGACTTTATCTCCGTGGGGCGCACGCGTATTGCCGACCGCTTATGTGAGGTAATCCGCGTAGTCGCCCGTGATGGCACACGCTACAGCTACATCGTATGGATGGATACCGAATCGAAATTACCGATGCGGGTAGATCTCCTTGATCGCGATGGTGAAACGCTGGAACAATTCCGTGTGATTGCTTTCAACGTCAATCAGGATATCAGCAGCAGTATGCAGACGCTGGCGAAGGCGAACTTGCCACCGCTGCTTTCTGTACCAGTGGGGGAAAAAGCCAAATTTAACTGGGCTCCAACCTGGTTGCCACAGGGGTTTAGCGAAGTTTCCAGCAGTCGGCGTCCGCTACCGACGATGGACAACATGCCTATCGAATCACGTCTCTATTCCGACGGATTATTCAGCTTTTCGGTAAACGTTAACCGTGCTACGCCATCGAGCACCGACCAGATGTTGCGCACCGGACGCAGAACCGTTAGTACCAGCGTACGTGATAACGCCGAAATCACCATTGTTGGTGAACTGCCACCGCAAACGGCGAAGCGCATTGCCGAGAATATTAAGTTTGGGGCAGGGCAATGATTAAAGAGTGGGCCACTGTCGTCTCCTGGAAAAACGGGCAGGCGCTGGTCAGTTGTGATGTCAAAGCCTCATGCAGCAGCTGCGCTTCCCGTGCTGGTTGCGGTAGCCGCGTGTTGAATAAACTTGGCCCGCAAACCACACATACCATCGTCGTACCCTGTGATGAGCCGTTAGTGCCGGGGCAAAAAGTGGAATTAGGAATCGCCGAAGGCAGCCTGCTCAGCTCCGCATTACTGGTTTATATGTCGCCGCTAGTGGGATTATTCCTCATCGCTTCGTTATTTCAGCTACTCTTTGCTTCAGATATTGCAGCATTATGCGGTGCGATTCTCGGCGGCGTTGGCGGATTCCTCATTGCGCGTGGATACTCACGTAAGTTTGCTGCCCGGGCAGAATGGCAACCTGTCATCTTAAGCGTGGCATTGCCGCCTGGCCTTGTGCGATTTGAAACATCTTCGGAAGACGCGAGCCAGTGATTTCACTGGCTTTGTTGTATTTTGCATAACAAATGCGAGGACGTTTCCAGATACCACAATCCATACGGTATGAACATTTCCTCGCCTCAATGTTGTAGTGTAGAATGCGGCGTTTCTATTAATACAGACGTTAAGCTCAGAACAGCGACTTCTAAAAGCCTGGTTAACCGGGCATTAAGGCACAATAATCATACTTTATGAAGAATATACGTAACTTTTCGATCATAGCTCACATTGACCACGGTAAATCGACGCTGTCTGACCGTATTATCCAGATCTGCGGTGGCCTGTCTGACCGTGAAATGGAGGCACAGGTTCTCGATTCCATGGATCTTGAGCGTGAGCGTGGCATAACTATCAAAGCGCAGAGCGTGACGCTGGACTATAAAGCGTCCGATGGCGAAACCTATCAACTTAACTTTATCGACACCCCAGGTCATGTGGACTTCTCTTATGAAGTATCGCGTTCGCTGGCCGCTTGTGAAGGCGCATTGCTGGTGGTTGACGCCGGGCAGGGCGTAGAAGCGCAAACCCTGGCAAACTGCTACACCGCAATGGAAATGGATCTCGAGGTAGTGCCGGTACTGAACAAGATTGACCTGCCGGCAGCCGATCCTGAACGAGTTGCGGAAGAAATTGAAGATATCGTTGGAATCGACGCCACCGACGCAGTGCGTTGCTCGGCGAAAACCGGCGTTGGTGTGCAGGACGTTCTCGAACGTCTGGTGCGCGACATCCCACCGCCGGAAGGCGATCCGGAAGGCCCGTTGCAGGCTCTGATTATCGACTCCTGGTTCGACAACTACCTGGGCGTTGTTTCACTTATCCGTATTAAAAACGGCACCCTGCGTAAGGGCGACAAAGTGAAAGTCATGAGTACCGGGCAGACTTATAACGCCGATCGTCTGGGTATTTTCACGCCGAAGCAAGTTGACCGTACAGAGCTGAAATGTGGCGAAGTAGGCTGGTTGGTATGTGCGATTAAAGATATTCACGGCGCACCAGTCGGTGACACCTTAACGCTGGCGCGTAATCCGGCAGAAAAGGCGCTGCCAGGATTTAAGAAAGTTAAACCGCAGGTTTACGCCGGTCTGTTCCCGGTAAGTTCCGACGACTATGAAGCCTTCCGCGATGCGCTGGGTAAATTGAGTCTCAACGATGCCTCTTTGTTCTACGAGCCGGAAAGTTCTACAGCACTGGGCTTTGGTTTCCGCTGTGGCTTCCTCGGCCTGCTGCACATGGAGATTATTCAGGAACGTCTGGAACGCGAGTACGATCTTGACCTGATTACTACCGCTCCGACAGTAGTGTATGAAGTAGAAACTACGGGGAAAGAAGTTATCTACGTCGACAGCCCGTCTAAGCTGCCAGCGGTGAATAACATCTATGAACTGCGCGAGCCGATAGCAGAGTGTCACATGCTGCTGCCGCAGGCGTATCTTGGTAACGTCATTACGTTGTGCGTAGAAAAACGCGGCGTACAGACCAACATGGTTTATCACGGGAACCAGGTGGCACTGACGTATGAGATCCCGATGGCGGAAGTGGTACTCGACTTCTTCGATCGCCTGAAATCTACCTCGCGTGGTTATGCGTCTTTGGATTACAACTTCAAACGCTTCCAGGCGTCCGACATGGTGCGTGTTGACGTTTTAATCAACGGTGAACGTGTTGATGCGCTGGCGTTGATCACCCACCGTGATAATTCGCAAAACCGTGGTCGCGAGCTGGTGGAGAAGATGAAAGATCTGATCCCCCGCCAGCAGTTTGATATCGCCATTCAGGCTGCGATTGGAACGCACATCATTGCGCGTTCCACCGTGAAACAGCTGCGTAAAAACGTACTGGCTAAATGTTATGGCGGCGATATCAGCCGTAAGAAAAAGCTGCTGCAGAAGCAGAAAGAAGGTAAGAAACGCATGAAGCAGATCGGTAACGTCGAACTGCCGCAGGAAGCGTTCCTCGCCATTCTGCACGTCGGCAAAGACAACAAATAACCATTAGGAGTTGGCATGGCGAATATGTTTGCCCTGATTCTGGTGATTGCCACACTGGTGACGGGCATTTTGTGGTGCGTGGATAAATTCTTTTTCGCACCTAAACGGCGGGAACGTCAGGCAGCGGCGCAAGCGGCTGCCGGGGACTCACTGGATAAAGCAACGCTGAAAAAAGTTGCGCCGAAGCCTGGTTGGCTGGAAACCGGCGCTTCTGTATTTCCGGTGCTGGCTATCGTATTGATTGTGCGTTCGTTTATTTATGAACCGTTCCAGATCCCGTCAGGTTCGATGATGCCGACTCTGTTAATCGGTGACTTTATTCTGGTAGAGAAGTTTGCTTACGGCATTAAAGACCCTATCTACCAGAAAACGCTGATCGAAACCGGTCATCCGAAACGTGGCGATATTGTGGTCTTTAAATACCCGGAAGATCCAAAGCTTGATTACATCAAGCGTGCGGTGGGATTACCGGGCGATAAAGTCACTTACGATCCGGTAGCGAAAGAGGTGACTATTCAACCGGGATGCAGTTCCGGTCAGGCGTGCGAAAACGCGTTGCCGGTCACCTATTCCAACGTGGAGCCGAGCGATTTCGTACAGACCTTCTCACGTCGTAACGGCGGGGAAGCAACCAGCGGATTCTTTGAGGTGCCGAAAAACGAAACTAAAGAAAACGGTATTCGTCTTTCTGAACGTAAAGAGACACTGGGCGATGTAACGCATCGTATCCTGACCGTGCCGATTGCGCAGGATCAGGTGGGGATGTATTACCAGCAACCAGGACAACAACTGGCAACCTGGATTGTTCCGCCAGGGCAATACTTCATGATGGGTGATAATCGCGATAACAGCGCGGACAGCCGTTACTGGGGCTTTGTGCCGGAAGCGAATCTGGTCGGTCGGGCAACGGCTATCTGGATGAGTTTCGATAAGCAAGAAGGTGAATGGCCGACAGGCGTGCGCTTAAGTCGCATTGGTGGCATTCACTAATTGCTGTTATCCGTTCACGTTGTCGCCGTTATGGCGACAACGTGAATTATTTATGAGATAAATCTCCCGTGGCTAACGACATCCCCCGTCGTTGTGTATAGAATATTCCCCCGAAGTTTAAGGTTGGCACCTCCAGGTCGCCACGGCACACGAAACAGCGTTGGTCCCCATATACAGGTCAACTGAAACTGCTGCAAAGCTGTTAGCAGAACCCTGCATATCAGGTCTGTTTCGTGTGCTGAATTGTTGACGCATTTATTTATTGGTATCGCATGAACCCCATCGTAATTAATCGGCTTCAACGGAAGCTGGGCTACACTTTTAATCATCAGGAGCTGTTGCAGCAGGCATTAACCCATCGTAGTGCCAGCAGCAAACATAACGAGCGTTTAGAATTTTTAGGCGACTCTATTTTGAGCTACGTTATCGCCAATGCGCTGTATCACCGTTTCCCTCGTGTGGATGAAGGGGATATGAGCCGGATGCGCGCCACGCTGGTCCGTGGCAATACGCTGGCAGAACTGGCGCGTGAATTTGAGTTAGGTGAGTGCTTACGTTTAGGGCCGGGTGAACTTAAAAGCGGTGGATTTCGTCGCGAGTCGATTCTTGCTGACACCGTCGAAGCATTAATTGGCGGCGTATTCCTCGACAGCGATATTCAGACCGTCGAGAAATTAATCCTTAACTGGTATCAAACCCGTCTGGACGAAATTAGCCCAGGCGATAAACAAAAAGATCCGAAAACGCGCTTGCAAGAATATTTGCAGGGGCGCCATCTGCCTCTGCCAACTTATCTGGTAGTTCAGGTACGTGGCGAAGCGCACGATCAGGAATTTACTATCCACTGCCAGGTTAGCGGCCTGAGCGAACCGGTGGTTGGCACAGGTTCAAGCCGCCGTAAGGCTGAACAGGCTGCCGCCGAACAGGCGTTGAAAAAACTGGAGCTGGAATGAGCATCGATAAAAGTTACTGCGGATTTATTGCCATCGTCGGACGCCCGAACGTTGGCAAATCCACACTGCTGAACAAACTGTTGGGGCAGAAAATCTCCATCACTTCCCGCAAAGCGCAGACAACCCGTCACCGCATTGTGGGTATCCATACTGAAGGCGCGTATCAGGCGATCTACGTCGATACCCCAGGTCTGCATATGGAAGAAAAACGCGCCATTAACCGCCTGATGAACAAAGCGGCGAGCAGCTCCATTGGCGACGTTGAGCTGGTGATTTTTGTCGTTGAAGGCACCCGTTGGACGCCGGACGATGAAATGGTGCTCAACAAGCTGCGTGATGGCAAAGCGCCGGTGATCCTCGCGGTGAACAAAGTGGACAACGTGCAGGAAAAAGCCGATCTTCTGCCGCATCTGCAGTTCCTGGCAAGCCAGATGAATTTCCTCGATATTGTGCCGATTTCTGCCGAAACCGGGCTGAATGTGGACACTATTGCGGCAATCGTGCGTAAACATCTGCCGGAAGCGACCCATCACTTCCCGGAAGATTACATCACCGATCGCTCACAGCGTTTTATGGCGTCTGAAATCATCCGCGAAAAACTGATGCGTTTCCTCGGTGCAGAACTGCCGTACTCCGTGACCGTGGAAATCGAACGTTTTGTCACCAATGAGCGCGGCGGCTATGACATCAACGGTTTGATTCTCGTTGAGCGCGAAGGGCAGAAGAAGATGGTGATTGGCAACAAAGGGGCCAAGATCAAAACCATCGGGATTGAAGCGCGTAAAGACATGCAGGAAATGTTCGAAGCGCCTGTCCACCTTGAGCTGTGGGTGAAAGTGAAATCCGGCTGGGCCGACGACGAACGTGCGCTGCGTAGTCTCGGTTACGTTGACGATCTCTAATTAGCACACTCTATGACTTTCGAGGTGCAGGAAGGCGGCAAGACCGTGAATCCCTGGTCACTTACTAAAGTAAGTGACCAGGGGGAACAGTTGCAGCCAGGGCACCTGCAACTTGAAAGGCGACGAGTATGATGGAAGGCTGGCAGCGCGCATTTGTCCTGCATAGTCGCCCGTGGAGCGAAACCAGCCTGATGCTGGACGTCTTCACGGAGGAATCGGGACGCGTGCGTCTGGTTGCTAAAGGTGCACGTTCAAAACGTTCTACCGTGAAAGGCGCATTGCAGCCTTTCACACCTCTCTTGCTACGCTTCGGCGGGCGCGGTGAAGTCAAAACGCTGCGCAGTGCCGAAGCTGTCTCGCTGGCGCTGCCATTAAGTGGTGTTACGCTTTACAGCGGTCTGTACATCAACGAACTTCTCTCCCGCGTCCTGGAATACGAAACGCGCTTCTCGGAACTCTTTTTCGATTACTTGCACTGCATTCAGTCTCTGGCAGGTGCCACTGGTACGCCAGAACCGGCGTTGCGTCGCTTTGAGCTGGCGTTGCTCGGGCATTTGGGTTATGGGGTCAACTTTACCCATTGCGCAGGTAGCGGTGAGCCGGTAGATGACACCATGACGTATCGTTATCGCGAAGAGAAAGGTTTTATTGCCAGTGTGGTTATCGATAATAAAACGTTCACCGGGAGGCAGTTGAAAGCGTTACATGCGCGGGAATTTCCTGACGCCGACACATTGCGAGCAGCGAAACGCTTTACCCGCATGGCGCTTAAGCCTTATCTTGGCGGTAAACCTTTAAAAAGCAGGGAACTGTTCCGGCAGTTTATGCCTAAGCGAACGGTGAAAACACATAATGACTGATGAGGATTGTCATGGCTGAATTACTGTTAGGCGTCAACATTGACCATATCGCAACGCTGCGTAATGCGCGTGGTACTGCTTATCCAGACCCGGTACAGGCGGCGTTTATTGCCGAGCAGGCGGGTGCTGATGGCATTACCGTGCATTTGCGCGAAGATCGTCGCCACATTACCGACCGCGATGTGCGAATCCTGCGTCAGACGCTGGATACCCGCATGAATCTGGAAATGGCGGTGACTGAAGAGATGTTGGCGATTGCCGTTGAGACGAAGCCGCATTTTTGCTGCCTGGTGCCGGAAAAGCGTCAGGAAGTGACAACCGAAGGCGGCCTGGACGTTGCGGGTCAGCGTGACAAAATGCGCGATGCTTGCAAACGTCTGGCAGATGCCGGGATCCAGGTTTCTCTGTTTATCGACGCCGATGAAGAACAAATTAAAGCTGCCGCTGAGGTTGGCGCACCGTTTATCGAGATCCACACCGGTTGTTACGCCGATGCCAAAACTGATGCTGAACAGGCGCAAGAGCTGGCGCGTATTACTAAAGCTGCGACCTTTGCCGCAAGCCTCGGTCTGAAAGTTAATGCCGGTCACGGTCTGACCTATCACAATGTGAAAGCCATCGCCGCCATCCCTGAGATGCACGAACTGAATATCGGACATGCCATTATTGGTCGTGCGGTAATGACCGGACTGAAAGATGCCGTGGCAGAAATGAAGCGTCTGATGCTGGAAGCGCGTGGCTAATGGCAAT
Source organism: Escherichia sp. 93.1518 (assembly GCF_013368915.2). Lineage (NCBI taxonomy): Bacteria > Pseudomonadati > Pseudomonadota > Gammaproteobacteria > Enterobacterales > Enterobacteriaceae > Escherichia > Escherichia sp. 93.1518. The sequence goes on along the minus strand of NZ_JABWMT020000007.1, from coordinate 159,239 downwards.
ATTAGGTTTAGGCACGGATATCGTAGAGATCGCTCGCATTGAAGCGGTGATCGCTCGATCCGGTGATCGCCTGGCACGACGCGTATTAAGCGATCATGAATGGGAGATCTGGAAAACGCACCATCAGCCGGTGCGTTTTCTGGCGAAGCGTTTTGCCGTGAAAGAAGCGGCGGCAAAAGCGTTTGGTACTGGGATCCGCAATGGCCTGGCATTTAATCAGTTTGAAGTGTTCAACGATGAACTCGGCAAGCCACGGCTGCGGTTGTGGGGCGAGGCGTTAAAATTGGCAGAAAAGCTGGGTGTCGCACATATGCATGTGACGCTGGCAGATGAACGCCACTATGCTTGCGCCACGGTAATAATTGAAAGTTAAAACTCTTTCTCGAACACCTAAATAATACCGTTCTTTTAAAAAGTAAAACCCCCGAACTGGTAAGGAACGGGGGTTTTACTTTATAACTTAAATAATATTGTGCAGCACGCACCCTCAACGGGAGTGATTATGGATCAGGGGGGTTATCTTTTACAAGCAACTTGCAATCTTTAGCATAAAAACTCGAGCCTTGACGAAGAATTCGATATCGATGGAAAGATTAACGTGACTGCCAATTCATAAGCACTTTAAAATTGGCTTCGTTATTGGAGATTTTGCTGTGCTTTACACCATATCACTGAATTCCCCCATTGAAACGAGTGGTGTCGTCAAAGCTCTGGTGCGGAGTGCAGCATGTACCCTCAATAACTCGCACGTTCAGTTTTGGGGAGATGTAAGGGCTAATCTGAACGGCTGCATTCCTTGTTTAAGGAAAAACGAATGACTGATTGTCGATACCTTATTAAACGGGTTATTAAAGTCGTCATTGCTGTTTTACAGCTGATCCTTCTGTTCTTGTAACATCAGGAAACGTACTTAAGGCGCGTCGGCTTAACCAGCCAGACGCGCCTTTAATAATAATTAAGTGTCTGCGCAGATATTATCGAAATTCATTTAATGAATGTTTTTATTAATGACATCATAAAAATAAATATAATAATTTCGTTTTTACACGAGTGAATAAGCAATATCCTGCTCCAGAGGAAAAATACTAAATCTTATCCGCATGATGCATCAGCACAAACTTGTCCCACAACTGTTCTTCTGTTTCAACATGCGCCGGATCTTTCACAATAGTATTGGGGATCGGGCACACTTTCTGGCAGGTTGGCGTCTCGTAATGACCTACGCATTCGGTACACTTGTCGCTGTTAATCTCGTAGATATGTTCACCCATCGAAATCGCCTCATTCGGGCATTCGGGTTCACACATATCACAATTGATGCATTTTTTAGTGATTAACAGCGCCATAAGGAAACTCTCAAAACAACACAAACCGGGCGGGCATTATACGCGCATTCTTTACTCAAACCAGTTTTTTCACCAGCGCCTCACTATGACGAATACGTTCTGGTGCCAGTTCCAGATCCTGCTGGATCAGCGCAATGAACAGCAAATCCGTTAACATTCCCTGAGCATGACATGCGGAGATCGAAGCACTGTTTGTCGCTTGTTCTTCGGCAATGGTATACAGGCAATGAGAAGCGCGCTGTTGCAGGGCATTGGGGGTGAAACCGGTGATTGCCAGCACTTTTCCACCCACTCGCAGCATTTCATCTGCTGCCAGGTTTAACTCGCGCCGTACACCTGTGTATGAGATGGCTAATAACAAATCGTCCGGTGACGAAGCTTGCACTGTTGCAAGCAACGCGTGCATATCACGCTCAGCGGCAGCATTAAAACCAATCTTCATCAGCTTCCAGGCAAAATTCTGCGCCACCAGACCGGAAGCGCCAATACCAGTCAGAATAACCCGTCGCGCAGAACGAAGCATCGACACGCATTCATGTAGCTTCTCCTCACTATTGACGTTCAGTGTTGCGTACATGGCAGCCGTATTTTCTTTAATCAGCTTTTCGCCAACCAGCCGTAACGGATCATCACCGCGAATTTGGTTATGAATGGGTACGGAGGGCGATTCCGGTTGGCTTGCCAGAGCTTCGCTTAACGCCAATTTAAGTGCCGGAAAACCTTTATAGCCAAGTTTTTGCGCGAACTTCACTACGCTGGACTGACTGACTCCGGCTTCGTTGGCCAGTTGTTGGGAACTAAGGTGGCGGGCAGTGTCCGGTTGTAGCAGGAGATAGTCCGCCAGCTTTTTATCACTCTGGGCAAGCCCCTGGTAACGCTGACGGATACGAAGTAAGCCGTTCATATCTTTCCTCGCGATGAATTAATGGCGACAACAGGCAATATGAGACACAAGCGAGAGAATATTATATTCCATCAAAGTTAATTGCCATGAATTAAAAATTCCAGTCAACCATTATGCGATAGATTGTTGCCGGAAAAGTGATGATCTATCTGTTAGGCTATCTGGTAGTGAAAATTAATCAGGATGTATTAGTCCAGAGGGGTATAGTTTGGCAACTCACGAGCGTCGTGTGGTGTTTTTTGACTTAGATGGAACATTGCATCAACAGGATATGTTCGGCAGTTTTCTGCGCTACTTACTGCGCCGACAGCCGCTGAATGCGTTACTTGTTCTGCCGCTGTTGCCGGTCATTGTCATTGCATTATTAATCAAGGGGCGAGCGGCACGTTGGCCGATGAGTCTGCTGCTGTGGGGCTGTACCTTTGGTCATAGCGAAGCACGTTTACAGGCGTTACAAGCCGATTTCGTGCATTGGTTTCGCGACAATGTTACGGCGTTCCCGCTAGTGCAGGAACGTCTGACCAGCTATTTGCTAAGCTCCGATGCTGACATTTGGTTGATTACCGGTTCCCCTCAGGCTTTGGTCGAAGCGGTTTATTTCGATACGCCGTGGCTGCCACGCGTTAATCTTATCGCCAGTCAGATCCAGCGCGGCTATGGCGGCTGGGTGCTGACTATGCGCTGTCTTGGCCATGAAAAGGTCGCGCAACTGGAACGCAAAATCGGCACACCGCTGCGGCTGTACAGTGGCTATAGCGACAGTAATCAGGACAATCCGCTACTCTATTTTTGTCAGCATCGCTGGCGGGTAACGCCTCGCGGTGAACTCCAGCAACTGGAATAGAGTAAAGCATAGCGTCCGTGTATAATGCGCCGCGCTTTTATAACCGGAGTTTTCTTTTTGTCTGAAGTCGAATTTAGCCACGAATACTGGATGCGTCATGCGCTGACGCTGGCGAAACGTGCCTGGGACGAGCGAGAAGTGCCGGTCGGCGCGGTATTAGTGCATAACAATCGCGTAATCGGCGAAGGATGGAATCGTCCGATAGGACGTCATGATCCTACTGCACATGCAGAAATCATGGCGCTGCGGCAAGGAGGGCTGGTGATGCAGAATTATCGCCTGATCGACGCCACGTTGTATGTCACGCTGGAGCCATGCGTGATGTGTGCCGGAGCGATGATCCACAGCCGTATTGGTCGCGTAGTCTTTGGCGCGCGTGATGCGAAAACTGGCGCTGCCGGATCATTAATGGATGTATTGCACCATCCTGGTATGAATCATCGAGTGGAAATTACGGAAGGAATACTGGCGGATGAGTGCGCGGCGCTACTCAGCGATTTTTTCCGAATGCGCCGCCAGGAAATCAAAGCGCAGAAAAAAGCGCAACCCTTGACGGGTTGAGGCTGATGACAAATGCAAAATTGCCTTATGCACTATGCTTATCAGGGCTGTGTAATATATTGAATTTAAGTGTTTTTGTAGACCAGATAAGGCATTCACGCTGCATCCGGCATGAACAAAGCGCACTTTGTCCGCAATCTACAGATTAATTTTGCTTCTCTTCACTCCCTTTCCTGGAAAACAGTAGAGAAGGGGAGTGCGTCAGATAATTAGATGACGACTGCGAAAGAAACGAGAGAAAGGGAAATTTTCCCTTACCCAATTCAGCGGGTGATACCGCCGGATAATCCTGCGCCAGCTGCATCGCCGCTTCTGTAGCCTGCTTCTCTTTCTCTTGCAGATAACCCACCAGGCTAATCTGATACTTACGAATATTTTCGACATAAGCATAGGCTTCATGCCCACGCGCATAGCCGTAAGTCAGCTTGCTGTAATAGGGTTTCTGGCTAAGTAAAGGCAGACGCTGTTTGACATCGGCCCAACTGTCAGGATTGCCTTTGGTTTTTGCTGTCAGGGCGCGGGCGTCCAGCATATGTGCATAGCCCATATTATAGGCGGCGAGCGCAAACCAGATCCGCTCATTTTCTGGCACGCTCTCTGGCACTTTACTCATCATATTCTGCAAGTAACGCGCGCCACCGCTGATGCTTTGTTCGGCATCAGTGCGGTCGGTAATGCCCAGGCTTTGCGCGGTATTTTTGGTTAACATCATCATGCCGCGTACACCGGTCGGCGAAGTGGCCTGCGCATCCCAGTGCGATTCCTGATAAGCAATAGCGGCCAGCAAACGCCAGTCAATTTCTTCGGCGTATTTCTCAAACAGAGGCTTTAACTGCGGCAGTACCGCATCAACGGCGCGTAAAAATGTGCGTGTATCAACGTAATCAAAATCATCGCCATGTCCGAGATATTTCTCTTCAATACGCGCCAGTGTGCCGTCTTCATTCATTTCATTGAAGAAATCGAGCAGAGCCGCAGAAAGCGTATTATCGTTATCTAATTGACTAAACCAGGTCACCGGTTGTTCATCGGTGATATCCAGTGCCACAGCAAGTTCCGGGTGAACGCGCTGAAACAGGCTGATAGCGACAGAATCGGCAATGGTGTAATCGAGCTTACCTTCGATAACATCTTCCATTAACTCCACAGATCCTTTTCTGTCGTCCACTTTCCAGCTTAATTCCGGGAACTTAGTCTCTTTCAGTTTTTGCAGATCGTTAATGACAACATGCCCTGGAGCGACGGACAACTGTTCTGCCGTCAGATTGCCCAGCGTCCGTGGTCGATACTGACCCACTTTATAGACCAGTTGTTGTGAAACGGAATAATAGGTTGGGCCAGGCTGATAATTTTTAACCCTTTCGCTGTTATAGACCAGTCCCGCTGCCAGCAGATCGGCATCTCCGTTATCGAGATCGTCAAACAACTGGCTGATGTTCTGCCGTACGGTGACTTTCAGTTTTACGCCGAGGTAATCGGCAAACTGTTTTGCCAGTTCGTAATCCAGGCCAAAAGGTTTACCGTTGATTTCGTTATATGTCAGGGGAGTATGAATAGTGCTCACACGCAACTCTCCCCGCGCTTGTATGGCGGCGATACGATTGTCGGCTTTACCAAACCAGGGAATGGATGGCCAAAGAGCGACCGCGAGAAGCAGTGCCAGAATGCCGATGAACAGATAATTAATCTTTAATTTTTTCAATTAGTTAATTCTCTGTGTCGTGCGCGTCCCAGCTTGAAAAAACGTAATAATAGTGAAAGGTTTACTCATAAATGAGCGGCATTTTGCGTAAACCTGCGCCAGTTGGCAACTTATTACAGCCATTGGCGGCACGCGTTGCTAATTCACGCTGGTGATTTTATTTCCACGCAAACGGTTTCGTCAGCGCATCAGATTCTTTATAATGACGCCCGTTTCCCCCCCTTGGGTACACCGAAAGCTTAGAAGACGAGAGACTTATGATGGAAATTCTGCGTGGTTCGCCTGCACTGTCGGCATTCCGAATCAACAAACTGCTGGCACGTTTTCAGGCTGCCAGGCTCCCGGTTCACACTATTTACGCCGAGTATGTCCATTTTGCTGACCTCAATGCGCCGTTAAACGATGATGAGCACGCACAACTTGAACGCCTGCTGAAATATGGCCCGGCACTCCCCAGCCACGCCCCGCAAGGCAAACTCCTGCTGGTGACCCCGCGTCCAGGCACCATCTCTCCCTGGTCTTCAAAAGCGACCGATATCGCCCATAACTGCGGGCTGCAACAGGTAAACCGCCTTGAGCGCGGCGTTGCTTACTATGTAGAAGCCGGTACGCTGACCAATGAACAATGGCAGCAGGTTACCGCTGAACTGCACGACCGCATGATGGAAACGGTCTTTTTTGCTTTAGATGATGCAGAGCAGTTGTTTGCCCACCATCAACCGACTCCGGTCACCAGCGTTGATTTGCTGGGGCAGGGCCGTCAGGCGCTGATCGACGCTAACCTGCGTCTTGGCCTGGCTCTGGCGGAAGATGAAATTGACTATCTGCAGGATGCTTTCACAAAGCTTGGTCGTAACCCGAACGACATCGAGCTGTATATGTTCGCTCAGGCGAACTCTGAGCACTGCCGCCACAAAATTTTTAATGCCGACTGGATTATCGACGGTGAACAGCAGCCGAAATCGCTGTTTAAGATGATCAAAAACACCTTCGAAACCACGCCGGATCATGTTCTCTCTGCTTATAAAGATAACGCCGCCGTAATGGAAGGTTCTGAAGTGGGCCGCTACTTTGCTGACCACGAAACGGGCCGCTACGATTTCCATCAGGAACCGGCGCATATTCTGATGAAAGTCGAAACTCACAACCACCCGACGGCGATTTCTCCGTGGCCGGGCGCGGCGACCGGTTCCGGCGGTGAAATCCGCGATGAAGGTGCCACCGGGCGCGGCGCGAAGCCGAAAGCCGGTCTGGTTGGTTTCTCCGTTTCCAACCTGCGAATTCCTGGCTTCGAACAGCCGTGGGAAGAAGATTTCGGTAAGCCTGAGCGCATTGTCGCCGCGCTGGACATCATGACCGAAGGCCCGCTGGGCGGCGCGGCGTTTAACAACGAATTTGGTCGTCCGGCACTGAACGGCTACTTCCGTACTTATGAAGAAAAAGTGAACAGCCACAACGGCGAAGAGCTGCGCGGTTATCACAAACCGATCATGCTGGCGGGCGGGATCGGCAACATTCGCGCCGATCACGTACAAAAAGGCGAGATCAACGTTGGTGCGAAGCTGGTCGTTCTCGGCGGCCCGGCAATGAATATCGGTCTTGGCGGCGGCGCGGCGTCTTCTATGGCGTCTGGTCAGTCTGATGCTGACCTCGACTTTGCTTCCGTACAGCGCGACAACCCGGAGATGGAGCGTCGCTGCCAGGAAGTGATCGACCGTTGCTGGCAGCTTGGTGATGCTAACCCAATTCTGTTTATCCACGACGTTGGCGCAGGCGGTCTTTCTAACGCGATGCCGGAACTGGTGAGCGACGGCGGGCGCGGCGGTAAATTCGAACTGCGCGACATTCTGAGCGACGAACCGGGCATGAGCCCGCTGGAAATCTGGTGTAACGAATCCCAGGAACGCTACGTGCTGGCGGTTGCTGCCGATCAGTTACCGCTGTTTGACGAATTGTGTAAGCGTGAACGTGCGCCATACGCGGTGATTGGTGAAGCGACCGAAGAACTGCATCTTTCTCTGCACGATCGTCATTTTGATAATCAGCCAATCGATCTGCCGCTGGACGTGCTGCTTGGTAAAACGCCGAAGATGACCCGCGATGTACAAACACTGAAAGCGAAGGGCGATGCGCTGGCTCGTGAAGGGATCACCATTGCTGACGCGGTGAAACGCGTGCTGCATCTGCCAACTGTGGCAGAGAAAACCTTCCTTGTGACCATTGGCGACCGCAGCGTAACCGGCATGGTGGCGCGCGATCAAATGGTTGGTCCGTGGCAGGTGCCGGTCGCTAACTGTGCGGTCACTACCGCCAGCCTCGACAGCTACTACGGTGAAGCGATGGCGATTGGCGAACGTGCGCCGGTTGCGCTGCTGGATTTCGCCGCCTCTGCCCGTCTGGCGGTCGGTGAAGCGTTAACTAACATCGCCGCAACACAGATTGGCGATATCAAACGCATTAAACTTTCCGCCAACTGGATGGCGGCAGCAGGTCATCCTGGTGAAGATGCGGGTCTGTATGAAGCTGTTAAAGCTGTGGGCGAAGAGCTTTGCCCGGCGCTGGGCCTGACGATCCCGGTGGGTAAAGACTCCATGTCGATGAAAACCCGCTGGCAGGAAGGTAACGAAGAACGCGAAATGACGTCGCCGCTGTCGCTGGTCATTTCTGCATTTGCCCGCGTGGAAGATGTACGTCACACCATCACGCCGCAGCTTTCTACCGAAGATAACGCACTGCTGCTGATTGATTTGGGCAAAGGCAATAACGCGCTGGGCGCAACGGCGCTGGCGCAGGTTTATCGTCAGCTTGGCGACAAACCGGCAGATGTACGTGACGTCGCGCAACTGAAAGGCTTCTATGACGCGATTCAGGCGCTGGTAGCACAGCGTAAGCTGCTCGCGTACCACGACCGCTCTGATGGCGGCCTGCTGGTAACGCTGGCGGAAATGGCGTTTGCCGGTCATTGCGGCATTGAAGCGGATATCGCCTCTCTCGGAGAGGATCGCCTGGCTGCGTTGTTTAACGAAGAGCTGGGTGCGGTGATTCAGGTACGCGCAGCAGAACGTGAAGCAGTAGAAACCCTACTGGCACAGCACGGCCTTGCTGATTGCATCCATTATGTCGGTCAGGCGGTTTCCGGTGACCGTTTTGTGATTACTGCCAACGGACAGGCGGTATTCAGCGAAAGCCGCACCACGTTGCGTGTCTGGTGGGCAGAAACTACCTGGCAGATGCAGCGCCTGCGTGACAACCCGGAATGTGCCGACCAGGAACACCAGGCGAAATCTAACGATGCCGATCCGGGTCTGAATGTGAAATTGTCGTTCGATATCAACGAAGATGTGGCGGCACCATTTATTGCCACTGGCGCGCGCCCGAAAGTTGCCGTGCTGCGTGAGCAGGGCGTGAACTCGCATGTGGAAATGGCGGCAGCTTTTCACCGTGCAGGCTTCGATGCAATCGACGTACATATGAGCGACCTGCTGGCTGGACGCACGGGCCTGGAGGATTTCCACGCCCTGGTAGCGTGCGGTGGTTTCTCCTACGGCGACGTATTGGGCGCAGGTGAAGGCTGGGCGAAATCAATCCTGTTCAATAATCGTGTACGCGATGAGTTTGCAACCTTCTTCCACCGTCCGCAAACGCTGGCGCTGGGGGTATGTAACGGTTGCCAAATGATGTCTAATCTGCGTGAACTGATCCCGGGTAGCGAGTTGTGGCCACGTTTTGTGCGTAATACCTCGGATCGCTTTGAAGCGCGTTTCAGCCTGGTTGAAGTGACCCAAAGCCCGTCGCTGCTGTTGCAGGGAATGGTGGGTTCACAGATGCCGATTGCCGTTTCTCACGGTGAAGGGCGTGTGGAAGTGCGCGATGCGGCTCATCTGGCAGCACTGGAAAGCAAAGGGCTGGTGGCGCTGCGCTATGTCGATAACTTCGGCAAAGTCACCGAAACTTACCCGGCTAACCCGAACGGTTCCCCGAACGGTATTACGGCGGTCACGACTGAAAGCGGTCGTGTCACCATTATGATGCCGCACCCGGAGCGTGTTTTCCGTACTGTCAGCAATTCATGGCATCCGGAAAACTGGGGCGAGGATGGGCCATGGATGCGTATTTTCCGCAATGCGCGTAAGCAGCTGGGTTAAGATATCGGGCAATATGCGCATCACCTGATGCGCTATGCTTGTCTGGTTGGCTCGGATGTTTCCTGCAATGTATTGAATTTGCAATATTTTGTAGGCCGGATGTGGCGTTACACACAACCACTTAGCCAACAATTATAAGCTCCCAACACCGGGAGCTTTTTTGTGTCTGTAAATCACGACAATGTGTGATTTACCGTGTCGCTTATAGGTGACACTTAACTTGTTGATTTAATTTAAAACAAACAATTTCATCTTTGGATGTCTCTTTTAAACGACACAGTGGCTGATTTATAGCCAAACAGTGGAGTAGCCATTAATCCATCAAAGCTACATTTATCAGTACGTTATCAAACTATTTTATTTATTGGCACAGTTACTGCATAATAGTAAGCAGTGGCTCATTCACCGACTTATGTCAGCCCCTTCGGGACGTGCTACATAAAATTAGAATGACGCACAACAAGGTGCCTGCCGTCCAACTTCTGATATCAGCTTAGCTATATCAACCATCGGGCGAAACGTCGAGTTAGGCACCGCCTTATTCCACAACAAAGCCGGGTAATTCCCGGCTTTGTTGTATCTGAACGTCCCCTCGGTTAGCATCAGTCTATTCGCGTCTGACGAGAGTAACACCTTGAAACGCTGGCCCGTTTTTCCCCGCTCATTACGACAGCTGGTAATGCTGGCATTCTTGCTTATTTTGCTCCCTTTGCTGGTGCTGGCATGGCAAGCCTGGCAAAGCCTGAATGCACTTAGCGATCAGGCGGCGCTGGTCAATCGCACGACGCTTATCGATGCCCGGCGCAGTGAAGCGATGACCAACGCGGCGCTGGAGATGGAGCGTAGCTACCGTCAGTATTGTGTGCTGGATGATCCCACTTTGGCGAAGGTGTATCAAAGCCAGCGCAAGCGTTACAGTGAAATGCTTGATGCCCACGCAGGCGTGTTGCCGGACGATAAACTCTATCAGGCATTGCGTCAGGATTTGAACAATCTGGCTCAACTTCAGTGTAACAACAGCGGTCCCGATACCGCTGCCGCCGCACGTCTGGAAGCCTTCGCCAATGCCAATACCGAAATGGTTCAAGCCACTCGCACTGTGGTGTTCTCTCGCGGGCAGCAGTTACAACGCGAAATCGCCGAACGTGGGCAATATTTTGGCTGGCAGTCGCTGGTGCTATTTCTGGTGAGCCTGGTGATGGTGCTGCTTTTCACGCGGATGATTATCGGTCCGGTGAAAAATATTGAACGGATGATCAACCGTCTGGGGGAAGGGCGTTCTCTGGGCAATAGCGTTTCGTTCAGTGGCCCGAGTGAGTTACGTTCGGTTGGGCAGCGTATTCTTTGGTTAAGCGAGCGCCTGTCATGGCTGGAATCCCAGCGGCACCAGTTCTTACGTCATTTATCTCATGAATTAAAAACGCCGCTGGCGAGTATGCGCGAAGGCACGGAATTACTGGCTGACCAGGTTGTCGGGCCGCTTACGCCAGAGCAAAAAGAGGTGGTGAGCATTCTTGATAGCAGTAGCCGCAATTTGCAAAAACTGATCGAACAACTGCTTGATTACAACCGTAAACAGGCGGACGGCGCGGTGGAACTGGAGAACGTAGAGCTGGCACCGTTGGTGGAGATGGTGGTTTCCGCTCATAGCTTGCCAGCACGGGCTAAAATGATGCATACCGACGTCGATCTCAAAGCAACAGCTTGCCTGGCGGAGCCAATGCTGCTGATGAGCGTGCTGGATAATCTTTACTCCAATGCGGTGCACTACGGGGCTGAATCCGGTAACATTTGCCTTCGCAGCAGTTTACATGGTGCGCGGGTTTATATTGATGTCATCAATACAGGCACGCCCATTCCGCAAGAAGAACGCGCCATGATCTTCGAACCCTTTTTTCAGGGAAGCCACCAGCGAAAAGGGGCGGTGAAGGGCAGTGGTCTGGGATTAAGCATTGCCAGGGATTGTATTCGCCGTATGCAGGGGGAACTGTATCTGGTCGACGAAAGCGGGCAAGACGTTTGTTTCCGCATTGAATTACCGTCGTCGAAAAACACGAAATAATGTTAAGAGCCTATCCCATCAGGCTATTTTATTTGCCAGTTTGGCTCCGGGCAGTGCTCGAAATCATCACGTACTACGTGTACGCTCCGGTTTCTCCGCGTTGTCCGTGTCCAAACTGCCTGCAACAATTACGCCCACTGGGATAGGCTCTAAGTCTGGTGAATATGCGACACATTTTTCAACGATTATTGCCCCGACGGCTGTGGCTGGCAGGGTTGCCTTGTCTGGCGTTGCTGGGTTGTGTGCAGAGTCACGATAAGCCTGCCATAGATACGTCTGCACAAGAAAAAATTCCGGTTTATCAACTGGCTGACTATCTTTCTACCGAATGTAGCGACATCTGGGCGCTGCAAGGTAAATCAACCGAAACTAATCCGCTTTACTGGCTACGGGCGATGGATTGTGCCAACCGTTTAATGCCAGCGCAGTCGCGCCAGCAAGCCCGTAAGTATGGCGACGGCAGCTGGCAAAATACCTTTAAACAGGGGATTTTGCTCGCCGACGCTAAAATTACGCCGTATGAGCGTCGCCAGATGGTCGCGCGCATAGACGCGTTAAGTACTGAGATCCCGGCGCAGGTTCGACCGCTGTATCAACTCTGGCGCGACGATCAGGCGTTACAATTGCAACTGGCACAAGAGCGCCAACGCTACAGTAAACTCCAGCAGTCCAGCGACAGCGAACTGGATACCTTGCGCCAGCAGCATCACGTTCTACAGCAGCAACTGGAACTCACCACCCGCAAGCTGGAAAATCTGACCGATATTGAACGTCAGCTATCGACCCGCAAACCGGCCGGAAATTTCGCGCCGGACACGCCGCACGAGAGCGAAACGCCCGCACCATCTACCAGTGAGGTCACCCCTGATGAGCCATAAACCTGCGCATTTATTATTGGTAGATGATGATCCCGGATTGCTGAAACTACTTGGCCTGCGTCTGACCAGCGAAGGCTACAGCGTGGTCACGGCAGAAAGTGGTGCAGAAGGATTACGGGTACTGAATCGCGAAAAAGTAGATTTAGTCATCAGCGACCTGCGGATGGATGAAATGGACGGTATGCAGCTGTTTGCTGAAATCCAGAAAGTGCAGCCGGGTATGCCAGTAATCATTCTTACCGCGCATGGTTCCATTCCTGATGCCGTTGCCGCGACACAGCAGGGCGTGTTCAGTTTCCTCACCAAACCTGTTGATAAAGACGCGTTGTACCAGGCAATTGACGATGCGCTGGAGCAATCCGCGCCAGCCACAGACGAACGCTGGAGTGAGGCGATTGTTACCCGCAGTCCACTGATGTTGCGTTTGCTGGAACAGGCGCGACTGGTGGCGCAATCAGATGTTAGCGTGCTGATTAACGGCCAGAGCGGCACCGGGAAAGAGATTTTCGCCCAGGCTATCCACAACGCAAGCCCGCGCAACAGCAAACCATTTATTGCTATTAACTGTGGCGCATTGCCCGAGCAGTTGCTAGAGTCAGAACTGTTTGGTCATGCGCGAGGTGCGTTTACTGGCGCTGTCAGCAATCGCGAAGGTTTATTCCAGGCGGCGGAAGGCGGTACGCTATTTCTCGATGAGATTGGCGATATGCCCGCACCGTTGCAGGTCAAACTGCTGCGCGTGTTGCAGGAGCGTAAAGTGCGCCCGCTGGGCAGCAACCGCGATATTGATATCGACGTGCGGATTATCTCTGCCACTCACCGCGACCTGCCAAAAGCGATGGCGCGCGGGGAGTTTCGCGAAGATCTTTATTACCGCCTCAACGTTGTCAGCCTGAAAATTCCGGCACTGGCGGAGCGCACGGAAGATATTCCACTGCTGGCAAATCACTTGTTGCGCCAGGCAGCAGAGCGACATAAACCCTTTGTTCGCGCGTTCTCCACCGATGCAATGAAACGCCTGATGACCGCCACCTGGCCAGGTAATGTTCGCCAGTTGGTCAACGTGATTGAACAGTGCGTGGCGCTGACCTCATCCCCGGTAATTAGTGATGCGCTGGTGGAGCAGGCGCTGGAGGGCGAAAACACCGCGTTGCCAACCTTTGTTGAGGCGCGTAATCAGTTTGAACTCAATTACTTGCGCAAGCTTCTGCAAATCACTAAAGGTAACGTCACCCATGCGGCGAGAATGGCGGGGCGCAACCGGACAGAATTTTATAAACTGCTTTCCCGACACGAGCTGGATGCAAACGATTTCAAGGAATGAATTGGCGTAATGTGTTACGTTTAGCAGATCAGAAGACAGGCGACCTTTTCAAGGAATAGCATGAAAAAGATTGATGCGATTATTAAACCCTTCAAGCTGGACGATGTCCGCGAAGCACTGGCTGAAGTCGGCATTACCGGCATGACAGTCACCGAGGTGAAAGGTTTTGGCCGCCAGAAAGGCCATACCGAGCTGTATCGTGGCGCGGAGTATATGGTGGATTTTCTGCCGAAGGTGAAAATTGAGATTGTCGTACCAGACGACATTGTCGATACCTGTGTAGATACCATTATTCGCACGGCGCAAACCGGCAAGATCGGTGACGGTAAAATCTTCGTCTTTGACGTGGCACGGGTTATTCGTATCCGTACCGGTGAAGAGGACGACGCGGCGATTTAAACCGCGTCAGAGTTGCCGGATGTTTCCATCCGGCAATATCAAATCACAGCACCTTATGCGGGCCAAAGCATTCGTAATGAATGTTTTCCTGCTTCACGCCCAGATCCACTAACTGTTTCGCGGCAAACTGCATGAAGCCCACCGGACCGCAGAGATAGAACTGCATGGCCGGATCGCTGAACGCACCTTCCAGTTTGCTCAAATCCATTAGACCTTCACTATCAAACTGACCTTTCGCGCGATCGGTCTCGCTCGGCTGACGATACCAGGTATGCGCGGTAAAGCGCGGCAGTGCTTGCCCCAGTTCCTTAACTTCATCAGCAAAGGCGTGAACATCGCCATTTTCTGCCGCATGGAACCAGTTCACCTGTGCGCTATGGCCTGCTTTTGCCAGCGTATCGAGCATAGCCAGCATTGGCGTCTGACCGACACCGGCAGAGATTAAGGTTACCGGTGTGTCATTTGTCACATCCATAAAGAAATCACCCGCCGGAGCCACCAGCTTCACGACATCGCCAACATTGGCGTGATTGTGCAGCCAGTTAGAAACCTGTCCGCCGTCTTCGCGTTTCACCGCAATACGATAGCCTTTGCCATCAGGTTTACGGGTCAAAGAGTACTGACGAATTTCCTGATGCGGGAAACCTTCCGGTTTCAGCCAGACACCGAGATATTGCCCCGGACGGTATTCTGCCACTGCGCCACCGTCGACTGGTTCCAGTTCGAAGCTGGTGATAAGCGCACTGCGCGGTGTTTTAGCCACAATGCGGAAATCGCGAGTACCTTCCCAGCCACCGGCTTTGCTGGCGTTTTCGTTATAGATTTCTGCCTCGCGATTGATAAATACATTTGCCAGCACGCCATAGGCTTTCCCCCACGCGTCCAGCACTTCCTGACCCGGGCTGAACATTTCGTCCAGCGTCGCCAACAGGTGTTCGCCAACGATGTTGTACTGCTCCGGTTTGATCTGGAAGCTGGTGTGTTTCTGCGCGATTTTTTCTACCGCTGGCAGCAGCGCAGGCAGGTTTTCAATATTACTGGCGTAGGCGGCAATAGCGTTAAACAGGGCTTCACGTTGATCGCCATTACGCTGGTTACTCATGTTAAAAATTTCTTTGAGTTCTGGGTTATGAGTAAACATACGATCGTAGAAATGGGCGGTTAACTTTGGCCCCGTTTCCACCAGTAAAGGGATGGTGGCTTTTACTGTAGCGATGGTTTGAGCGTCAAGCATATGGTCTTCCTTTTTTTGCATCTTAATTGATGTATCTCAAATGCATCTTATAAAAAATAGCCCTGCAATGTAAATGGTTCTTTGGTGTTTTTCATCAAGAATGTGATGAAGTGAAAAATTTGCATCACAAACCTGAAAAGAAATCCGTTTCCGGTTGCAAGCTCTTTATTCTCCAAAGCCTTGCACAGCCTGAAGGTAATCGTTTGCGTAAATTCCTTTGTCAAGACCTGTTATCGCAGAATGATTCGGTTATACTGTTCGCCGTTGTCCATCAGGACCGCCTATAAAGGCCAAAAATTTTATTGTTAGCTGAGTCAGGAGATGCGGATGTTAAAGCGTGAAATGAACATTGCCGATTATGATGCCGAACTGTGGCAGGCTATGGAGCAGGAAAAAGTACGTCAGGAAGAGCACATCGAACTGATCGCCTCCGAAAACTACACCAGCCCGCGCGTAATGCAGGCGCAGGGGTCTCAGCTGACCAATAAATATGCTGAAGGTTATCCGGGCAAACGCTACTACGGCGGTTGCGAGTATGTTGATATCGTCGAACAACTGGCGATCGATCGCGCGAAAGAACTGTTCGGCGCTGACTACGCTAACGTTCAACCGCACTCCGGCTCCCAGGCTAACTTTGCGGTCTACACCGCGCTGCTGGAACCAGGCGACACCGTTCTGGGGATGAACCTGGCGCATGGCGGTCACCTGACTCACGGTTCTCCGGTTAACTTCTCCGGTAAACTGTACAACATCGTTCCTTACGGTATTGATGCTACCGGTCATATCGACTACGCAGATCTGGAAAAACAAGCCAAAGAACACAAGCCGAAAATGATTATCGGTGGCTTCTCTGCTTATTCCGGTGTGGTTTACTGGGCGAAAATGCGTGAAATCGCTGACAGCATCGGTGCTTACCTGTTCGTTGATATGGCGCACGTTGCGGGTCTGGTTGCCGCTGGCGTCTACCCGAACCCGGTTCCTCATGCTCACGTTGTCACTACCACCACTCACAAAACCCTGGCGGGTCCGCGCGGCGGCCTGATCCTGGCGAAAGGCGGTAGCGAAGAACTGTACAAAAAACTGAACTCTGCCGTTTTCCCTGGTGGTCAGGGCGGTCCGTTGATGCACGTAATCGCTGGTAAAGCGGTTGCGCTGAAAGAAGCGATGGAGCCAGAGTTTAAAATTTACCAGCAGCAGGTCGCGAAAAACGCCAAAGCGATGGTAGAAGTGTTCCTGGAGCGTGGTTACAAAGTGGTTTCCGGCGGTACTGATAACCACCTGTTCCTGGTTGATCTGGTTGATAAAAACCTGACCGGTAAAGAAGCTGACGCCGCTCTGGGTCGTGCCAATATCACTGTGAACAAAAACAGCGTACCGAACGATCCGAAGAGCCCGTTTGTGACTTCCGGTATTCGCGTGGGTACTCCGGCGATTACGCGTCGCGGCTTCAAAGAAGCTGAAGCGAAAGAACTGGCTGGCTGGATGTGTGACGTGCTGGACAGCATCAATGATGAAGCGGTTATCGAGCGCATCAAAGGTAAAGTTCTCGACATCTGCGCACGTTACCCGGTTTACGCATAAGCGAAACGGTTAATCTGTTGAAAAAAGGCTTCCTCCGGGAAGCCTTTCTACGTTATCGCGCCATCAAATCTGGCGTAACTGTGCTTCAACATACAAATAGCCTATCCCCAGCACCTGTTGTGAGCGGCTTAATTGCCCAAAGCCAATTTGCGTCGCTTTTACGCTCGGTCCTTCGTCGCGGTCGAACGGGTTAAATCCCGTCTGGCGAATTATGGTATTAAGCCAGTTCTCGCCAAAGGCGCAACTGCGACCATACAACCAAATCTGATTAATATTAAGGATGTTGAGGAAGTTATACAGACTCAAACCAATGGCGTTGGCACTGCGGTCAACCCAACTGGTGATCCACGGTTCTCCACTCTGCCAGGCAGCGATTAATTGCGCGGTAGTCAGTTTTTCGGGATCAAGCTGAGTATTAACCGGTTGTGATTTTAGCCATACCCGCGCCTGCTTTTTAAATGCGCTTAACGAGGCGACGGTTTCCAGACAGCCGTAACGCCCGCAGTCGCAGGCGACGCCATCCGGGTTAACGATGGTGTGACCAATCTGTCCGCTACCATACAAACTGCCGCGATAAATTTGCTCGTTAATCACGAACGACGAGCCAATGCCGTAATCAACGTTGATCACGCAGAAATCCCGTCCCTGTGAATTATTTTGCCATTTCTCCGCCAGTGCCAGCATTACGCAGTCATTATCGACCATCACCCGAATGCCCAGCTTCTCTTCCAGCAGATACTTCACCTCAACTGGCGTTGTCCACGGCGCTTGCGGCATGGTTTGCGACACGCCGGTCACCGGATCAACCTGACCGTGGATTGCCAGCGCCAGGTTGATGGTACGGTTCGGCCACAATTTACGGTGGCGATGCCAGCATTTTTCGATTTCGGACAGCAGCGCCTGCGGTGTCGGTGCTTCAATCTGAAAATACTCAAATTCGCCTTTCGGACTTAGACAGGCATTAGCAACCTGACACTCAATACTGGTGGGCGTCACGTTCAGACACAGCGTCCAGTCACCTTCCGGCGCAATCAGCCATGTGCCGCTACTATGCCCGCGCGTCTGGCTTTCATCGTCGATATTCACCACCCGCTTTTCGTTTTCCAGCTCCTGCAAAATGTTACTAACCGCCGGAATCGAAATTTGTGCCAGCCGGGCGAGCGTCGATTTATTGGCACGTTTTTGCCGGTACAGCAGTTCCAGAATCACGCATTTGTTATGGTGGCGGATCTGTTGATTGTTTATGCAGGCTCTCATCTTCACTAAACCTTGTTTAGTTAATTGCGTGATTATTCCGCGAAAACATTGCCAGATTGTTCAATACACTGCCACAAATCTTTTAATTCAGTATGTCTTGTTAATATTGAGGGCACCATGACTCCAGTAAAAGTGTGGCAAGAGCGCGTTGAGATCCCGACCTATGAAACCGGACCGCAGGATATACATCCCATGTTCCTGGAAAATCGCGTTTATCAGGGATCGTCCGGCGCAGTTTATCCCTACGGCGTGACGGATACGCTGAGCGAGCAGAGAATCCTGAAATCCTGGCAGGCGGTGTGGCTGGAAAACGACTACATCAAAGTGATGATCCTGCCGGAGCTGGGCGGTCGGGTGCATCGCGCGTGGGATAAAGTGAAACAGCGAGATTTTGTCTATCACAATGAAGTCATTAAACCGGCGCTGGTCGGGCTGCTGGGGCCGTGGATCTCCGGCGGGATTGAGTTTAACTGGCCGCAACACCATCGCCCGACCACCTTTATGCCCGTTGATTTCACCATTGAATCCCATGAAGACGGTGCACAGACCGTGTGGGTTGGTGAGACGGAGCCGATGCACGGTCTACAGGTGATGACAGGCTTCACGCTGCGCCCTGACCGTGCCGCACTGGAGATTGCCAGCCGCGTCTATAACGGCAACGCCACACCGCGTCATTTCTTGTGGTGGGCCAACCCGGCAGTGAAAGGGGGGGAAGGGCATCAGAGCGTCTTCCCGCCGGATGTAACGGCGGTATTTGATCACGGCAAACGGGCCGTCTCCGCTTTCCCCATCGCCACCGGCACCTATTACAAAGTGGACTACTCCGCCGGCGTGGACATTTCGCGTTATAAAAACGTGCCCGTTCCAACCTCATATATGGCTGAAAAATCACAGTACGATTTTGTCGGCGCGTGGTGTCACGATGAAGATGGCGGTTTATTACACGTTGCCAACCACCACATTGCGCCGGGTAAAAAACAGTGGAGCTGGGGACACAGTGAATTTGGCCAGGCGTGGGATAAGAGCCTGACCGACAATAACGGTCCGTATATCGAGCTGATGACCGGCATTTTTGCTGATAACCAACCCGATTTTACCTGGCTTGATGCTTACGAAGAGAAGCGTTTCGAGCAGTATTTCCTGCCTTACCATTCTCTGGGCATGGTGCAAAACGCCTCCCGCGATGCGGTGATTAAATTACAGCGTAGCGAGCGGGGGATTGAGTGGGGGCTGTATGCCATCTCCCCGTTGAACGGATACCGTCTGGCGATCCGCGAAATCGGCAAGCGCGAAGCGTTACTTAACGATACCGTGGCCCTGACGCCAGCGACCGCCATCCAGGGCGTGTTGCACGGTATTGAGCCGGACAGATTGACCATCGAACTTTCCGATGCTGACGGCAATATTGTTCTGAGTTATCAGGAACATCAGCCGCAAGAGTTGCCGCTGCCGGACGTCGCCAAAGCGCCACTGGCAGCGCAAGACATTACCAGTACAGATGAAGCCTGGTTTATCGGTCAGCATCTGGAGCAATACCATCATGCCAGCCGTTCACCGTTCGATTACTACCTGCGCGGCGTGGCGTTGGATCCGCTGGATTATCGCTGTAACCTGGCGCTGGCGATGCTGGAATATAACCGTGCCGATTTCCCGCAAGCGGTGGCGTATGCCAGTCAGGCGCTGAAACGCGCACATGCGCTGAACAAAAACCCGCAGTGCGGACAGGCAAGTTTGATTCGCGCCAGTGCGTATGAGCGTCAGGGGCAATATCAACAAGCTGAAGAAGATTTCTGGCGTTCGGTCTGGAGCGGTAACAGTAAAGCAGGCGGCTATTATGGTCTGGCACGGCTGGCGGCGCGTAATGGTAACTTCGACGCTGGTCTGGATTTTTGCCAACAAAGTCTGCGCGCCTGCCCAACCAATCAGCAAGTGCTGTGCCTGCATAATCTGCTGCTGGTGTTAAGCGGTCGTCAGGACAACGCGCGTTTGCAGCGCGAGAAACTGCTGCGCGATTATCCGCTGAACGCCACCCTGTGGTGGCTGAACTGGTTCGATGGTCGTACCGAGTCAGCCCTCACGCAGTGGCGTGGTCTGTGTCAGGGGCGTGACGTTAACGCCCTGATGACCGCCGGGCAACTGATTAACTGGGGAATGCCCGCCCTGGCGGCAGAGATGCTGAACGCACTGGACTGCCAGCGAACGCTGCCGCTTTATCTGCAAGCCAGTTTGTTGCCGAAAGCTGAGCGCGGCGAATTGATTGCGAAAGCCATTGACGTGTTCCCGCAGTTTGTTCGTTTCCCGAATACGCTGGAAGAAGTCGCGGCACTGGAGAGTATTGAAGAGTGCTGGTTCGCCCGTCATTTACTGGCCTGTTTCCACTACAACAAGCGCAGTTATGGCAAAGCGATAGCGTTATGGCAACGTTGCGTAGAGATGACGCCGGAGTTTGCCGATGGCTGGCGCGGGTTGGCGATCCATGCGTGGAATAAACAGCATGATTATGAACTGGCTGCCCGTTATCTTGATAATGCTTATCAACTTGCGCCGCAGGATGCTCGTCTGCTTTTCGAACGGGATTTGCTGGATAAGTTAACCGGGGCTGCACCGGAGAAACGACTGGCGCGTCTGGAAAATAATCTGGCAATTGCCCTGAAACGCGACGACATGACCGCAGAACTGCTCAATTTGTGGCATCTCACCGGTCAGGCAAACAAAGCGGCAGATATTCTCGCCACGCGCAAATTCCACCCGTGGGAAGGCGGAGAAGGGAAGGTCACCAGCCAGTTTATCCTCAATCAGTTGTTACGTGCCTGGCACCATCTTGATGCCAGACAGCCGCAGCAGGCCAGCGAACTGCTTCATGCCGCGCTGCATTACCCGGAGAATTTGAGCGAAGGCCGTTTACCGGGGCAGACTGATAATGACATCTGGTTCTGGCAGGCAGTATGCGCCAAAGCGCAGGGTGATGAAGCTGAGGCGACGCGTTGTTTACGCCTGGCGGCGACCGGCGATCGCACCATCAACATCCACAGTTATTACAACGATCAGCCAGTTGATTATCTCTTCTGGCAAGGGATGGCGCTGCGATTGCTGGGCGAACAACAAACCGCACAACAACTGTTCACTGAAATGAAACAGTGGGCACAAGAGATGGCGAAAACCAGTATCGAAGCGGATTTCTTTGCCGTCTCGCAACCCGACTTGTTGTCGCTGTATGGCGATTTACAACAGCAGCATAAAGAAAAATGCCTGATGGTGGCGATGCTGGCGGCAGCGGGATTAGGGGAGATTGCGCAATATGAATCTGCTCGCGCTGAATTGACGGCGATTAATCCGGCCTGGCCGAAAGCAGCATTATTCACCACCGTGATGCCTTTTATTTTTAACTACGTTCACTAAACCCTATTAACTGTAATCTTTGAGCGGCACGCACTGCCGCTCATCACTAAATAATTAGAATAAGCCGTTGTTAATAAAAACCCTACAGGAGGCACTATGCCTAAAAAAAGCAGAATAACCCGTAATCTATTATTAATGGCTACGCTATTAGGTAGCGCACTATTTGCCAGGGCTGCGGAAAAAGAAATGACCATTGGCGCAATATATCTTGATACTCAGGGATATTATGCCGGTGTGCGTCAGGGTGTTCAGGATGCGGCAAAAGATTCCTCAGTACAGGTTCAGTTAATAGAAACTAACGCGCAGGGCGATATTTCGAAAGAAAGTACTTTTGTTGATACGCTCGTGGCGCGTAATGTCGATGCCATTATTTTATCTGCTGTTTCTGAAAATGGCAGCAGCCGCACCGTTCGTCGCGCCAGTGAAGCGGGTATTCCGGTGATTTGCTACAACACCTGTATTAATCAGAAGGGCGTCGATAAATATGTCTCGGCGTATCTGGTCGGCGATCCGCTAGAATTTGGTAAAAAGCTGGGTAACGCTGCTGCCGATTATTTTATTGCCAACAAAATTGCTCAACCGAAAATTGCCGTTATCAATTGCGAAGCCTTTGAAGTTTGTGTGCAGCGTCGAAAAGGATTTGAAGAAATATTAAAAGCTCGCGTTCCCGGTGCGCAAATTGTCGCTAATCAGGAAGGGACTGTTTTAGATAAAGCGATTTCCGTTGGTGAAAAACTGATTATCTCCACGCCGGATCTCAACGCCATTATGGGGGAATCTGGCGGTGCGACACTCGGCGCGGTAAAAGCGGTACGCAATCAAAATCAGGCCGGAAAAATTGCTGTTTTCGGTTCGGATATGACGACTGAAATTGCTCAGGAACTGGAAAACAACCAGGTGCTGAAAGCGGTGGTGGATATTTCCGGTAAGAAAATGGGCAATGCTGTTTTTGCGCAAACATTGAAGGTTATCAATAAACAAGCCGACGGTGACAAAGTGATTCAGGTGCCTATCGATCTCTATACCAAAACGGAAGACGGTAAACAGTGGCTGGCAACGCACGTTGATGGTCTGCCCTAATAGCTGATTCGCAGAGGTTCCTATGTTCACGGCAACAGAGGCAGTCCCGGTAGCAAAAGTGGTGGCAGGAAATAAGCGTTACCCCGGCGTCGTTGCGTTGGATAACGTTAACTTCACGCTCAATAAAGGCGAAGTTCGCGCGCTGTTAGGCAAAAACGGCGCGGGCAAATCGACCCTCATTCGAATGCTTACCGGCAGCGAACGTCCGGACAGCGGTGATATCTGGATTGGCGAGACGCGACTGGAAGGTGACGAAGCTACGCTGACTCGCCGTGCCGCTGAACTGGGGGTTCGTGCGGTTTATCAGGAATTAAGTCTGGTGGAAGGGCTGACGGTGGCGGAAAACCTCTGCCTCGGTCAGTGGCCCCGCCGCAACGGCATGATTGATTACCTGCAAATGGCGCAGGATGCCCAACGTTGCTTACAGGCGCTGGGTGTTGATGTTAGCCCTGAACAACTTGTTTCAACGCTAAGTCCGGCGCAAAAGCAACTGGTGGAAATTGCGCGGGTGATGAAGGGCGAGCCGCGCGTGGTCATTCTTGATGAACCCACCAGTTCGCTTGCCAGTGCGGAAGTTGAACTGGTGATAAGCGCAGTGAAAAAGATGTCGGCACTTGGCGTAGCGGTGATTTATGTCAGCCACCGGATGGAAGAAATCCGCCGTATCGCTTCCTGCGCCACCGTCATGCGCGATGGTCAGGTGGCGGGTGATGTGATGCTCGAAAATACCTCCACGCGTCATATTGTGTCGCTGATGCTCGGGCGCGATCACGTTGATATTGCGCCGGTTGTCGCTCAGGACATTGCAGAGCAGGCCGTGCTGGAAGTCCGCGCGTTACGCCACAGACCCAAACTTACGGAGATCAGTTTTTCCCTGCGTCGTGGCGAAGTGCTTGGCATTGCTGGCCTGCTGGGTGCAGGGCGTAGTGAATTGCTGAAAGCGATTGTTGGGCTGGAAGCGTATGAGCAGGGTGAGATTGTTATCAACGGCGAGAAAATCGCCCGCCCCGATTACGGCGACATGCTGAAACGCGGCATTGGCTATACCCCAGAAAATCGCAAAGAAGCGGGGATCATTCCCTGGCTGGGTGTTGACGAAAATACAGTGCTGACCAATCGGCAAAAAATCAGCGCCAACGGTGTGCTGCAATGGTCCACCATCCGCCGCCTGACCGAAGAGGTGATGCAGCGGATGACGGTCAAGGCCGCCAGTAGCGAAACGCCCATCGGCACGCTTTCTGGCGGTAATCAGCAAAAAGTAGTGATCGGTCGTTGGGTCTATGCCGCCAGCCAGATTTTGTTGCTTGACGAGCCAACGCGTGGCGTCGATATCGAAGCCAAACAGCAGATTTACCGTATTGTCCGCGAGCTGGCTGCCGAAGGAAAAAGCGTGGTGTTTATCTCCAGTGAAGTGGAGGAGTTGCCGCTGGTGTGTGACCGCATCCTGTTATTACAGCACGGTACGTTCTCGCAGGAGTTTCACTCGCCGGTCAATGTGGATGAGCTGATGTCCGCCATTCTGTCTGTGCACTGATGAATTTTACCGAGGAACCTGAAGATGTCTGCTTCGTCATTACCATTGCCGCAGGGCAAGAGCGTCTCGCTCAAACAATTTGTCAGTCGCCATATTAATGAGATCGGTTTGCTGGTGGTGATCGCCATTCTTTATCTGGTCTTCTCTCTGAACGCGCCTGGCTTTATCTCATTGAATAACCAGATGAACGTGCTGCGCGATGCCGCCACCATCGGGATCGCCGCCTGGGCGATGACGCTGATTATTATCTCCGGTGAAATTGATGTCAGCGTTGGACCGATGGTGGCTTTTGTCTCGGTGTGCCTGGCATTTTTGCTGCAATTTGAAGTTCCGCTGGCGATTGCTTGTCTGCTGGTGTTGCTGTTAGGCGCGCTGATGGGAACGCTCGCCGGGGTGCTGCGCGGCGTGTTTAACGTGCCAAGTTTTGTTGCCACGCTGGGTTTATGGAGCGCCCTGCGCGGAATGGGGCTGTTTATGACGAACGCCTTGCCAGTGCCCATTGACGAAAACGAGGTGCTGGACTGGCTGGGGGGACAATTTCTCGGTGTGCCGGTATCCGCGCTGATCATGATGGTGTTATTTGCGCTGTTTGTGTTCATTAGCCGCAAAACCGCCTTCGGGCGCTCGGTTTTTGCTGTTGGCGGTAATGCCACGGCGGCGCAGTTGTGCGGTATTAACGTTCGTCGGGTACGCATTCTTATTTTTACCCTTTCGGGATTATTAGCAGCGGTGACCGGCATTTTGTTGGCGGCTCGCCTCGGTTCCGGTAACGCAGGTGCCGCAAACGGTCTGGAGTTTGATGTCATTGCTGCGGTCGTGGTCGGCGGTACGGCGCTTTCCGGCGGTCGTGGCTCGCTGTTCGGTACGTTGCTTGGCGTACTGGTGATTACGCTAATCGGTAACGGTCTGGTGTTGCTCGGGATTAACTCCTTTTTCCAGCAGGTGGTACGCGGCGTCATCATCGTGGTGGCGGTGCTGGCGAATATCTTGCTGACCCAGCGAAGCACTAAAGCGAAACGCTAAACCTTAACGCCCCTGGCGCGGGTGCGGCAGGGATGAAAATTAATCGTATTGTTAATGAGGGACTTATGAAAACGATGCTGGCAGCTTATTTACCAGGAAATTCGACCGTTGATCTGCGGGAAGTTGCGATGCCGACGCCGGGGATTAACCAGGTATTGATCAAAATGAAATCCTCCGGGATTTGCGGAAGCGATGTCCACTATATCTATCATCAACACCGCGCCACGGCGGCGGCGCCCGATAAACCGTTATACCAGGGATTTATCAACGGTCATGAACCGTGCGGGCAGATTGTGGCGATGGGGCAGGATTGCCGCCATTTTAAAGAGGGCGACCGCGTGCTGGTGTATCACATTTCTGGCTGTGGTTTTTGCCCGAACTGCCGTCGCGGTTTTCCTATCTCTTGTACTGGCGAAGGAAAAGCCGCTTACGGCTGGCAACGCGACGGTGGTCATGCCGAATATCTGGTGGCGGAAGAAAAAGACCTGATTCTCCTGCCGGATGCGCTGAGCTACGAAGATGGTGCGTTTATCAGTTGCGGCGTTGGCACGGCGTATGAAGGGATTTTGCGCGGCGAAGTCTCAGGCAGCGATAACGTGCTGGTGGTCGGTCTGGGGCCAGTCGGCATGATGGCGATGATGCTGGCGAAAGGTCGCGGTGCAAAACGGATCATCGGCGTTGATATGCTGCCGGAACGTCTGGCGATGGCAAAACAGTTAGGGGTGATGGATCACGGCTATTTAGCGACGACCGAAGGTCTGCCGCAGATTATCGCCGAACTTACCCACGGTGGCGCGGATGTTGCGCTCGATTGTTCCGGTAATGCCGCAGGTCGCTTACTGGCGTTGCAATCCGCTGCTGACTGGGGACGGGTGGTTTACATCGGAGAAACCGGAAAAGTGGAGTTCGAGGTCAGCGCCGATCTTATGCATCATCAACGGCGGATTATTGGCTCCTGGGTGACCAGTTTATTCCATATGGAAAAATGCGCCCACGATTTGACCGACTGGAAACTGTGGCCGCGTAACGCCATTACCCACCGCTTCTCACTGGAACAGGCCGGTGATGCTTATGCGCTGATGGCAAGCGGCAAATGCGGCAAAGTCGTGATTAACTTCCCGGATTAAGGAGTTAGCGAATGACCATCTATACCTTATCTCACGGGGCGCTAAAGCTGGACGTTTCTGACCAGGGCGGTGTCATAGAAGGTTTCTGGCGTGATACGACGCCGCTCTTACGTCCTGGTAAAAAAAGCGGTGTGGCAACCGATGCCTCCTGTTTTCCGCTGGTGCCGTTTGCAAACCGGGTGAGCGGTAACCGTTTTGTCTGGCAGGAGCGAGAGTATCAACTGCAACCGAATGTTGAGTGGGATGCGCATTATCTGCACGGCGATGGCTGGCTGGGCGAGTGGCAATGTGTAACGCGCAGTGATGATAGCTTGTGCCTGGTGTATGAACATCGCAGTGGTGTTTATCACTATCGGGCAAGTCAGGCGTTTCATTTGACGGCGGATACGCTGACGGTCACGCTCTCTGTCACCAATCAAGGGGCAGAGATGCTGCCATTTGGTACCGGCTGGCATCCTTATTTTCCGTTGTCGCCGCAAACGCGGATTCAGGCACAGGCGAGCGGTTATTGGCTGGAACGGGAGCAGTGGCTGGCGGGTGAGTTTTGCGAGCAGCTACCGCAGGAACTGGATTTTAACCAGCTCGCGCCGTTGCCGCGCCAGTGGGTGAATAATGGTTTTGCCGGCTGGAATGGTCAGGCACGCATTGAGCAGCCGCAGGAGGGTTATGCCATCACTATGGAAACGATGCCGCCTGCGCCATGCTATTTCATCTTTGTCTCCGACCCCGCATTTGATAAAGGATATGCGTTTGATTTCTTCTGTCTGGAACCGATGAGCCATGCGCCGGATGACCATCATCGCCTGGAAGGTGGTGACCTCGTTGCACTTGCGCCGGGGGAGTCAACAACCTCAGAGATGTCGTTGCGGGTTGAGTTGCTGTAATTTATAGAATGCCGGATGCGGGTAATTTCAATTTTGTAGCAATCGGTGCACCATGCCTGATGCGACGCTTATCGCGTCTTATCAGGCCTTGTATTCGCCGCATCCGGCATCTTTCCTAACGTCGATCGAGAGAAATTGCCCCCGGCCCGGTAATTGCCAGCAGCAGGAATGCGCCAGCAATACTGACATTCTTCCAGAAATTAATCATATTTGGCCCGACTGCATCCCCGGACATATCCCAGTAATGGTGACCAATCACCGCAGTACCCAGAGTGTAGAAAATAAACAGCACCGCCAGCGGACGGGTGAAAAAGCCAAGCACGATTAATATCGCAGCGGGGACTTCCATAACTACCGCAATAATGGCTGCCAGCATCGGCATCGGCGCACCCAGCGAAGCCATATATTGTACCGTACCGTCAAAGCCCATCATTTTGGGAAAACCAAAAATAATGAAAATTAAGATGACGGCAATACGAGCAATTAATAACAAAACGGGGCGGGCCGCTCCAAAATCAAAATAACGTAGTGTGTTCATAACTAATCCCTTTGCAAGGTAATGTGATTTAAACGTAATACACACTCTGGTACCTCGCCACGCCCCAGCAGATGAGAAATTTGGTAATTATCCAGGTCAACATCCAGCACATTTTCTGTAGGTGATATTTTGTTAGTGGTATTAACGATAATTTTTTCCAGAATGGTGTACTGGAAGTGGCCCTGATTTTCTTATTTTTCAACTTGCAACAACATTCGATTAACTTCAGACTAACTCCTCCTGACGGGAGGGACTCATGGTTTTGCAATCCACGCGCTGGCTGGCGCTCGGTTATTTCACATACTTTTTTAGCTACGGTATTTTTCTACCTTTCTGGAGCGTCTGGCTTAAGGGGATTGGCTTAACGCCAGAAACTATCGGCCTGTTGTTGGGGGCAGGGCTGGTTGCCCGTTTTCTCGGCAGTTTGATAATTGCGCCCCGCGTCAGCGATCCTTCTCGCCTGATTTCTGCACTTCGTGTACTGGCGTTGTTGACACTGCTGTTCGCCATCGCCTTCTGGGCTGGCGCGCATGTGGCATGGCTGATGCTTGTGATGGTTGGTTTTAACCTCTTTTTCTCACCGCTGGTGCCGTTAACTGACGCGCTGGCGAATACCTGGCAAAAGCAGTTCCCGCTTGATTACGGCAAAGTGCGACTTTGGGGCTCAGTGGCGTTTGTCATTGGTTCGGCGCTGACGGGCAAACTGGTCAGCGTGTTTGATTATCGGGTGATCCTCGCGCTGTTGACGTTGGGCGTGGCATCCATGCTACTTGGTTTTCTGATTCGCCCGACCATTCAACCGCAAGGGGAGAGCCGCCAGCAAGAGAGCACGGGGTGGCCGGCCTGGCTGGCGCTGGTTCGCCAGAACTGGCGCTTTCTGGCCTGCGTTTGTCTATTGCAGGGGGCGCACGCGGCATATTACGGTTTTAGCGCCATATACTGGCAGGCGGCGGGTTACTCGGCTTCGGCGGTGGGCTATTTATGGTCGCTTGGTGTAGTGGCGGAAGTCATTATCTTTGCGCTGAGTAACAAACTTTTTCGTCGCTGTAGCGCCCGCGATATGTTGTTGATCTCGGCGATTTGCGGGGTAGTACGTTGGGGCATTATGGGGGCAACCACTGAGCTAGCGTGGTTGATAGTGGTGCAAATTCTGCATTGCGGCACCTTTACTGTGTGCCACCTGGCCGCCATGCGCTACATTGCTGCTCGTCAGGGAAGCGAGGTTATCCGTTTACAGGCGGTTTATTCTGCCGTCGCGATGGGCGGCAGTATCGCTATCATGACCGTCTTCGCCGGTTTCCTGTATCAATATCTCGGACATGGCGTGTTTTGGGTGATGGCGCTGGTGGCGCTTCCGGCAATGTTTTTGCGCCCGAAAGTGGTTCCCTCATGCTGACTATTCCAGCATTTTACGGATCTGCTCCTGTTGGTGTACGGTCAGGATCTGATTCGTATGAATCAGCGGCGGCGAAAAGAGCGGTAAAGGGATGGTATAAGGTGTAATAATCAGCACCGTGTTTCTCGGGGCGCCATTTCGTAAAAATGTCTTCACCGATATATGCTTAATATTGAGTGGCAATAGTGTAAGTTCGCGCAATTGCTGCTCAATATTCGCTTCTCTTTCACTGTCATTGCCCGTCAGCAAAATAATCTTTTTTTCGTTAATTTCATTTGCTTGCATCAGCCATGCGCCGAAAATCACCGCCACCAGGCCACTTTCCTCATCGGAAAAACGGACATTGTATTCACTTTCAAACCCGACCAGCGCCGCGCGAGTTGTACGAACCAGGCGTGGGTAAAGTCGGCTGAACTCTTCTGGCAAGGTGTTATCAATACCGATGGTAAACAAACTGCGGCGTAATGCCTGAGCGAGATGAGTATAAAGCTGATCGCATAACCCCTGTTCATCATAGAAACGAACATTTCCCTGCTCACGAAAACGTTGTACCAAACGAACAATGGCCTGGCGTAATTGCCGATCGCGCTGATGAGCATCTTGCAGCGGATTGGGAACTTGCAACATGGAAAAGAGCAACGCCATAAACAAAGGCTCATCTGGTGGTACAGGCTGGCGTGCCCGCCGTTGCCAGTGGCGACCAATTTCCTGTGCTACCTGAAACTCAAGACAGGACTCAGCCCATCGACGTTGCAGCGGGTTAAATTGTGGCGAGATCCCGGCATGATGTTGTAGCAGGCAATATTGCAGATACAGGCACAGAAAATGAACATCACGTGCTTCAAAGCATTTTTGCAACCGTCGTGCACAGAGATTAACTAAAGCTTGCAGGTTGGTAT
The DNA here is from genome assembly GCF_013368915.2 of Escherichia sp. 93.1518. Taxonomy (NCBI): domain Bacteria; kingdom Pseudomonadati; phylum Pseudomonadota; class Gammaproteobacteria; order Enterobacterales; family Enterobacteriaceae; genus Escherichia; species Escherichia sp. 93.1518. The sequence continues at coordinate 129,122 of NZ_JABWMT020000007.1, read as the reverse complement.
CGTCGTAAAAGTTGCGAGCAATCCCACGGCGCTTCAGTTCTTCCTTTAAGGCTGGGGTGAAACGGCTGGTGATGAATGATGGACATAAACGAAAACCGCGTCGTAGCCAGTGAAATAAACATAAACGTTGGTTAAGTACTGTACCTTCAACCCGGTAGCTACCGTCATAACCAGTAGTGAGCGTGAGCTGGTGATAGCGGAGGATTTCCCGTCCTGTTTCGCTGATATCGCGAACCGCAATATTATCATCCACACCATTAAGCTCGCTGAGAGTGGCCGTGGTGGCGGTCAACCCCGGCTGAAATAGTGTCAGCAAGATCTGGCAGCGGCGCTGGGGAGCAGAAAGGACAGATGGTGGAGCAAGTGTAGACATCATCTGTAGATCTCCCATAAGCATAATTGATAAGAATAGCTAAAGTTTGCTTAGGGAAATGGGGAATGGAATGCTAATTATCAGAAATGCTGGCAGACATCACAGAATTTTTATCGATATAAACGGATATGACCAGTTTAATACCATGTCTTAATGTGATTTATTGCTGTTTTATTCTTAGGGGGAATTCCCGGGATTCAACGCACTGAGGATAAAATCCACCATCTGCTCACGATAAACATCACCATGACGATCGGAAAAGGCATCAATGTGTTCGCCGTCAGGGATCAGAATCAGGCGTTTTGGCTCTTTCGCCAGAGCATATAACTTTTCACTGTGCTGCCACGGGATAACGTGATCGGCTTTACCGTGAATCAGTAAAAGCGGGATCGGGCTGACGCTGGCGATGTAATTTTCGCCGCTATAACTCTCATCAAGTAAGTAGCCACTGCCAGGGATCATCTGGTTGGCGATGGTCGCATAAGAGGCAAATGTGGAGTCGAGGATCACCGCACGTATGCCCTCACTACCTCCCTGACCAATAACATCAAGAATATTCGCCCCTCCAATACTCTGCCCGAACAGCACCAGCCGTTGTGGGTTTACATCACTGCGATGGCGCACCACGCTGATGGCGCTTAGCGTATCGTCCAGTAATCCAGCCTGGGACGGCGTGCCTTTTGATTTACCAAACCCGCGATAATCAAACATAAAAACGTTGAAATTACGCTCGGGTAACCAACTGACCAGCGGCCAGTGGGCGGACATATTTCCGGCATTGCCGTGAGCATGAATAATGGTAGCAATGGCGTTATCAGCAGGGCCCGTCGAAGAAGGGATAAACCAGCCTTGCAGATGAGTACCGTCCTTAGCCGTAAATTCGACGGATTCCGCCGACCAGGGTTCGGGACCGTAAATTTTGTCGTCAGGATAATAGAAGAAATTGATGGCAACGCGCGGCACTAAATAAACGCAGAAGGCAACAACAAAGAGGATAAACAGAATTTTGAGAACGCGTTTGTTCACTGGCAGTGCCATAACCTTTCCTTGCGACTTCTTTATAATCCATTAATCGGGGAAAGATGGTGGGAGAGCGGCGAAAGAAAGTAAAGCGGTGAGGAAGTATTTCGGAATAGCGCCTGAAAGGCGAGGGCGGGTGAGTGATATCACCCGCCAGAGTCATTAACGCTTCAGAGCGTCGCTTAACTCGTCACGCATATTTGACAGCATGGCTTTTACTACGCGTGGGTTACCGGCAACGATGTTACCAGTCAGCATGTAGTTATGACCACCGGTGAAATCGCTGACGATACCGCCTGCTTCACGAACCAGCAGTTCGCCTGCGGCGAAGTCCCACGGGCGCAGACCAATTTCGAAGAAACCGTCAACGCGACCAGCGGCTACGTAAGCCAGATCCAGCGCCGCAGAACCGGTACGACGGAAGTCAGCGCATTCGCTAAACAGTTTGCCAACGATATTGATGTAGGTGGTTGCGTACTGTTTCGCTTTGAAAGGGAAACCGGTCGCCAGAATAGTACCGTCGAGATCGCGAGCGGTGCTGCCGCGCAGACGATAGCCGTTCAGCTGTGCGCCCTGACCGCGAGTCGCGGTGAACAGTTCGTTACGCATAGGATCGTAAACCACAGCAACTTCGGTGCGGCCTTTGATACGAACAGCGATAGATACCGCGAAGTGCGGCAGACGTTTGATAAAGTTGGTAGTGCCATCCAGTGGATCGATAACCCATTGAACATCCTGATCAGTACCTTCAAGTTCACCGCTTTCTTCGGTGATGATGGTGTGCTGCGGGTAAGATTTACGAATCGTGTCGATAATCACCGCTTCGGCAGCTTTATCTACGTTGGTCACGAAATCGTTGCTGCCTTTCTGGCTCGCTTCTACAGCGTCCGGGGTTTCATAGTTTTTGGCAATTAAATTACCCGCCTTGCGCGCTGCGCGCACGGCGATGTTCAGCATCGGATGCATCGGTCTCTCTCACTGGATGTTAAAGAACGGGAAAACGGCGCAGAGTATAGCAGCGAGATCGGCATCTGTCTTCGTTTTATGATAAGATGCGCGAATAATCTTTAGACGAAGAAAGACAATGCTGCAAAATATTCGAATTGTGCTGGTGGAGACGTCACACACCGGCAATATGGGTTCTGTTGCCCGTGCCATGAAAACAATGGGATTAACCAATCTGTGGTTGGTTAATCCACTGGTGAAACCTGACTCTCAGGCCATCGCGCTGGCGGCGGGAGCCAGCGATGTGATTGGTAATGCTCACATCGTCGATACGCTCGACGAAGCGTTAGCCGGTTGTAGCCTGGTGGTTGGCACCAGCGCACGCTCCCGCACGCTGCCGTGGCCGATGCTCGACCCGCGCGAATGCGGACTGAAAAGCGTCGCTGAAGCGGCAAATACCCCGGTGGCGCTGGTTTTTGGTCGTGAGCGCGTCGGCTTGACCAATGAAGAGTTGCAGAAATGCCATTATCATGTCGCGATTGCCGCGAACCCGGAATACAGTTCGCTGAACCTGGCGATGGCGGTTCAGGTTATTGCCTATGAAGTGCGCATGGCCTGGCTGGCAACTCAGGAAAATTGCGAGCAGGTCGAGCATGAAGAGACGCCGTATCCGCTGGTCGACGATCTGGAGCGTTTTTACGGTCATCTGGAGCAAACGCTGCTGGCAACCGGCTTTATTCGTGAAAACCATCCGGGGCAGGTGATGAATAAATTGCGCCGTCTGTTTACCCGTGCGCGCCCGGAAAGCCAGGAGTTGAATATCCTGCGCGGGATTCTGGCTTCCATTGAGCAGCAAAACAAAGGTAACAAGGCTGAATAACAGTCGTCGCCGGATGCGACACTTATCGCGTCTTATCAGGCCTGGAAGTGTACAGAACCCCAGGTCGGATAAGGCGTTCACGCCGCATCCTATAATAGGTACAAACGCCACGATAAAAAATGGCACTGAAGGTTAAATACCTGACTAAATCAGTCAAGTAAATAGTTGACCAAATTACTCGGGAATGTCAGACTTGACCCTGCTATGCAATACCCCCACTTTTACAATAAAAACCCCCGGGCAGGGGTGAGTTTGAGGTGAAGTAAGACATGAGACTGACATCTAAAGGGCGCTATGCCGTGACCGCAATGCTGGACGTTGCGCTCAACTCCGAAGCAGGCCCGGTACCGTTGGCTGATATTTCCGAACGTCAGGGAATTTCCCTTTCCTATCTGGAACAACTGTTTTCCCGTCTGCGTAAAAATGGTCTGGTTTCCAGCGTACGTGGACCTGGCGGTGGTTATCTGTTGGGCAAAGATGCCAGCAGCATCGCCGTTGGCGAAGTGATTAGCGCCGTTGACGAATCTGTAGATGCCACCCGTTGTCAGGGTAAAGGCGGCTGCCAGGGCGGCGATAAATGCCTGACCCACGCGCTGTGGCGTGATTTGAGCGACCGTCTCACCGGTTTTCTCAACAACATTACTTTAGGCGAACTGGTTAATAACCAGGAAGTGCTGGATGTGTCTGGTCGTCAGCATACTCACGACGCGCCACGCAGCCGCACACAAGACGCGATCGACGTTAAGTTGCGCGCATAAAAGATAAAAAGTATTCAGAATCAGGCCGGGGCGTATCGCGCTCCGTAAACACGGTCGTACATCCAGCCGGTAGCCTGATTCCTTGCATTGAGTGATGTACGGAGTTTATAGAGCAATGAAATTACCGATTTATCTCGACTACTCCGCAACCACGCCGGTGGACCCGCGTGTTGCCGAGAAAATGATGCAGTTTATGACGATGGACGGAACCTTTGGTAACCCGGCCTCCCGTTCTCACCGTTTCGGCTGGCAGGCTGAAGAAGCCGTAGATATCGCCCGTAATCAGATTGCCGATCTGGTCGGTGCTGACCCGCGTGAAATCGTCTTTACCTCTGGTGCAACCGAATCTGACAACCTGGCGATCAAAGGTGCAGCCAACTTTTATCAGAAAAAAGGCAAGCACATCATCACCAGCAAAACCGAACATAAAGCGGTACTGGATACCTGCCGTCAGCTGGAGCGCGAAGGTTTCGAAGTCACCTACCTGGCACCGCAGCGTAACGGCATTATCGACCTGAAAGAACTCGAAGCGGCGATGCGTGACGACACTATTCTCGTTTCCATCATGCACGTGAATAACGAAATCGGCGTGGTGCAGGATATCGCGGCTATCGGCGAAATGTGCCGTGCTCGCGGCATTATCTATCACGTTGATGCAACCCAGAGCGTGGGCAAACTGCCTATCGACCTGAGCCAGTTGAAAGTTGACCTGATGTCTTTCTCCGGTCACAAAATCTATGGCCCGAAAGGTATCGGTGCGCTGTATGTGCGTCGTAAACCGCGCGTACGCATTGAAGCTCAAATGCACGGCGGCGGTCACGAGCGCGGCATGCGTTCCGGCACTTTGCCTGTTCACCAGATCGTCGGTATGGGCGAAGCCTATCGCATCGCAAAAGAAGAGATGGCGACCGAGATGGAACGTCTGCGCGGTCTGCGTAACCGTCTGTGGAACGGCATCAAAGATATCGAAGAAGTTTACCTGAACGGTGACCTGGAACACGGTGCGCCGAACATTCTCAACGTCAGCTTTAACTACGTTGAAGGTGAGTCGCTGATTATGGCGCTGAAAGACCTCGCGGTTTCTTCAGGTTCCGCCTGTACGTCGGCAAGCCTCGAACCGTCCTATGTGCTGCGCGCGCTGGGGCTGAACGACGAGCTGGCACATAGCTCTATCCGTTTCTCTTTAGGTCGTTTTACTACTGAAGAAGAGATCGACTACACCATCGAGTTAGTTCGTAAATCCATCGGTCGTCTGCGTGACCTTTCTCCGCTGTGGGAAATGTACAAGCAGGGCGTGGATCTGAACAGCATCGAATGGGCTCATCATTAATCGGTATCGGAATCAGGAGAATTTATAATGGCTTACAGCGAAAAAGTTATCGACCATTACGAGAATCCGCGTAACGTGGGTTCCTTCGACAACAACGACGAGAACGTGGGCAGCGGCATGGTGGGTGCACCGGCCTGTGGCGACGTGATGAAGTTGCAGATTAAAGTCAACGATGAAGGTATCATTGAAGACGCGCGTTTTAAAACTTACGGCTGCGGTTCCGCTATCGCTTCCAGCTCCCTGGTGACCGAATGGGTGAAAGGGAAATCTCTGGACGAAGCACAGGCGATTAAAAACACCGATATTGCTGAAGAACTTGAACTGCCGCCGGTGAAAATTCACTGTTCTATTCTGGCAGAAGACGCGATCAAAGCCGCCATTGCGGACTATAAAAGCAAACGTGAAGCAAAATAAGAGTTGAGGTTTGGTTATGTCGATTACACTGAGCGACAGTGCAGCAGCGCGAGTAAATACCTTTCTGGCTAACCGTGGTAAAGGGTTTGGCCTGCGTCTGGGCGTGAGAACCTCCGGGTGTTCAGGTATGGCTTATGTACTGGAATTTGTTGACGAACCGACGCCGGAAGACATCGTGTTTGAAGACAAAGGCGTGAAAGTCGTGGTCGATGGAAAAAGCCTGCAATTTCTGGACGGTACGCAACTGGACTTCGTAAAAGAAGGCCTGAACGAAGGGTTTAAATTCACCAACCCGAACGTCAAAGATGAATGTGGTTGCGGCGAAAGCTTCCACGTCTGATGCGCATACCGATAACCCCACCGTGGTCGCCTGCGCGTGGGGTTTGTTTTACCTGATTCGCCGCCATCGCGGCGGATCGCAGCCCTGAGAATGTTATGGATTACTTCACCCTCTTTGGCTTGCCTGCCCGTTATCAACTCGATACCCAGGCACTGAGCCTGCGTTTTCAGGATCTACAACGTCAGTATCATCCTGATAAATTCGCCAGCGGAAGCCAGGCGGAACAACTCGCCGCCGTACAGCAATCCGCAACCATTAACCAGGCATGGCAAACGCTGCGTCATCCATTGATGCGGGCAGAATACCTGCTTTCGTTGCATGGTTTTGATCTCGCCAGCGAGCAGCATACTGTGCGCGACACCGCGTTCCTGATGGAACAGCTGGAACTGCGCGAAGAACTGGACGAGATCGAACAGGCGAAAGACGAAGCGCGGCTGGAAAGCTTTATCAAACGCGTTAAAAAGATGTTTGATACCCGTCACCAGTTGATGGTTGAACAGTTAGACAACGAGACGTGGGACGCGGCGGCGGATACCGTGCGTAAGCTGCGTTTTCTCGATAAACTGCGAAGCAGTGCCGAACAACTCGAAGAAAAACTGCTCGATTTTTAATTTCTGGAAGCTAAACATGGCCTTATTACAAATTAGTGAACCTGGTTTGAGTGCTGCGCCGCATCAGCGTCGTCTGGCGGCCGGTATCGACCTGGGCACAACCAACTCGCTGGTGGCGACAGTACGCAGCGGTCAGGCCGAAACGTTAGCCGACCATGAAGGCCGTCACCTGCTGCCGTCTGTTGTTCACTATCAACAGCAAGGGCATTCGGTGGGTTATGACGCGCGTACTAACGCTGCGCTTGATACCGCCAACACCATTAGTTCTGTTAAACGCCTGATGGGGCGCTCGCTGGCTGATATCCAGCAACGCTATCCGCATCTGCCTTATCAATTTCAGGCCAGCGAAAACGGCCTGCCAATGATTGAAACGGCGGCGGGGTTGCTGAACCCGGTGCGCGTTTCTGCGGACATCCTCAAAGCACTGGCGGCCCGGGCAACTGAAGCCCTGGCCGGCGAGCTGGATGGTGTGGTTATCACCGTTCCGGCGTACTTTGACGATGCCCAGCGTCAGGGCACCAAAGATGCCGCGCGCCTGGCTGGCCTGCACGTCCTGCGCCTGCTTAACGAACCGACCGCTGCGGCTATCGCCTACGGGTTGGATTCCGGTCAGGAAGGTGTGATCGCCGTTTATGACCTTGGCGGTGGGACTTTTGATATATCCATTCTGCGCTTAAGTCGCGGCGTGTTTGAAGTGCTGGCGACCGGCGGTGATTCCGCGCTCGGCGGCGATGACTTTGACCATCTGCTGGCGGATTACATTCGCGAGCAGGCGGGCATTCCTGACCGTAGCGATAACCGTGTTCAGCGTGAACTGCTGGATGCCGCCATTGCAGCCAAAATCGCGCTGAGCGATGCGGACTCTGTGACCGTTAACGTCGCGGGCTGGCAGGGCGAAATCAGCCGTGAACAATTCAACGAACTGATCGCACCGCTGGTAAAACGTACCTTATTGGCCTGTCGTCGTGCGTTGAAAGACGCGGGCGTAGAGGCTGATGAAGTACTGGAAGTGGTGATGGTTGGCGGTTCTACTCGCGTGCCGCTGGTGCGTGAACGAGTGGGCGAGTTTTTCGGTCGTCCACCGCTGACTTCCATCGACCCAGATAAAGTTGTGGCCATTGGCGCGGCGATTCAGGCGGATATTCTGGTGGGTAACAAGCCGGACAGCGAAATGCTGCTGCTTGATGTGATCCCGCTGTCGCTGGGCCTCGAAACCATGGGCGGCCTGGTGGAGAAAGTGATCCCGCGTAATACCACGATTCCGGTGGCTCGTGCCCAGGATTTCACCACTTTCAAAGATGGCCAGACAGCGATGTCTATCCATGTTATGCAGGGTGAGCGTGAACTGGTGCAGGACTGCCGTTCGCTGGCGCGTTTTGCGCTGCGTGGTATCCCGGCGTTACCGGCTGGCGGCGCGCATATTCGCGTAACGTTCCAGGTCGATGCCGACGGTCTTTTGAGCGTGACGGCGATGGAAAAATCGACCGGCGTTGAGGCGTCTATTCAGGTCAAACCGTCTTATGGTCTGACTGACAGCGAAATCGCCTCAATGATCAAAGACTCAATGAGCTATGCCGAGCAGGACGTAAAAGCCCGTATGCTGGCAGAACAAAAAGTCGAAGCGGCACGCGTACTGGAAAGTCTGCACGGTGCGCTGGCTGCTGATGCCGCGCTGTTAAGCGCCGCAGAGCGTCAGGTCATTGACGATGCTGCCGCTCATCTGAGTGAAGTGGCGCAGGGCGATGACGTTGATGCCATCGAACAAGCGATTAAAAACGTAGACAAACAAACCCAGGATTTCGCCGCTCGCCGCATGGACCAGTCGGTTCGTCGTGCGCTGAAAGGCCATTCCGTGGACGAGGTTTAATATGCCAAAGATTGTTATTTTGCCTCATCAGGATCTCTGCCCTGATGGCGCTGTTCTGGAAGCTAATAGCGGTGAAACCATTCTTGATGCTGCGTTGCGTAACGGTATCGAGATTGAACACGCCTGTGAAAAATCATGTGCCTGCACCACCTGCCACTGCATCGTGCGTGAAGGTTTTGACTCGCTGCCGGAAAGCTCAGAGCAGGAAGACGACATGCTGGACAAAGCCTGGGGGCTGGAGCCGGAAAGCCGTTTAAGCTGCCAGGCGCGCGTCACTGACGAAGATTTAGTGGTCGAAATTCCGCGTTACACTATCAACCATGCGCGTGAGCATTAACAGAGGTTAGTATGGGACTTAAGTGGACCGATAGCCGCGAAATTGGCGAAGCACTGTACGATGCGTATCCCGATCTCGACCCGAAAACGGTTCGATTCACCGATATGCATCAGTGGATTTGCGATCTGGAAGATTTCGACGACGACCCGCAGGCATCTAACGAGAAAATCCTCGAAGCGATTTTGTTAGTCTGGCTGGACGAAGCTGAGTGAATAAACGGGCTGCCTGGGGGTGGCCCGTTTTGCTGTTAAACAAATAAGGATAACTAAAATGACAGAAGCGATGAAAATTACCCTCTCGACCCAGCCTGCCGACGCGCGCTGGGGAGAAAAAGCGACTTACAGCATTAATAATGATGGCATTACCCTGCATTTGAACGGGGCGGACGATCTGGGGCTGATCCAGCGTGCGGCGCGCAAGATTGACGGTCTGGGCATCAAACATGTTCAGCTAAGCGGTGAAGGCTGGGATGCGGATCGTTGCTGGGCATTCTGGCAAGGTTACAAAGCCCCGAAAGGCACGCGTAAAGTGGAGTGGCCGGATCTGGACGATGTTCAACGTCAGGAGCTGGATAACCGCCTGATGATCATCGACTGGGTGCGTGACACCATCAACGCACCGGCGGAAGAACTGGGGCCATCGCAACTGGCACAGCGTGCTGTTGATCTGATCAGCAACGTCGCGGGCGATCGTGTGACTTACCGGATCACCAAAGGCGAAGATCTACGCGAACAAGGCTATATGGGGCTGCACACCGTCGGGCGCGGTTCAGAACGTTCTCCAGTATTGCTGTCGCTGGATTACAACCCAACTGGCGATAAAGAAGCGCCGGTGTACGCGTGCCTGGTAGGTAAAGGTATCACCTTTGATTCCGGCGGCTACAGCATCAAACAGACTGCGTTTATGGATTCGATGAAGTCCGATATGGGCGGTGCGGCAACGGTTACCGGGGCGCTGGCATTTGCCATCACTCGCGGTCTGAACAAGCGCGTGAAGCTTTTCCTCTGCTGTGCGGATAACCTGATCAGCGGCAACGCGTTCAAGCTGGGCGATATCATCACCTATCGCAACGGTAAAAAAGTCGAAGTGATGAACACCGATGCGGAAGGGCGCCTGGTGCTGGCAGATGGCCTGATTGACGCCAGTGCGCAGAAACCAGAACTGATTATTGATGCCGCGACCTTGACCGGAGCGGCGAAAACCGCGCTGGGTAATGATTATCACGCGCTGTTTAGTTTTGACGATGCGCTGGCAGGGCGTTTGCTGGCGAGTGCCGCGCAAGAGAACGAACCATTCTGGCGTCTGCCGCTGGCAGAATTCCACCGCAGCCAGTTGCCGTCAAACTTTGCTGAACTGAACAACACCGGAAGCGCGGCGTATCCGGCAGGCGCGAGCACGGCGGCGGGCTTCCTGTCGCACTTTGTTGAGAACTATCAGCAAGGCTGGTTGCATATAGATTGTTCGGCGACTTACCGTAAAGCGCCGGTTGAACAGTGGTCTGCGGGCGCGACCGGGCTGGGTGTGCGCACGATTGCTAATCTGTTAACGGCGTAATCGTTTATGCCGGATGCGGCATAAACGCCTTATCCAGCCTACAAAGTATTGCAAATTCAACAAATTGCGATTCCTTTGTAGGCCTGATAAGCGTAGCGCATCAGGCACTTCCGCCCCGAACGTTGAATGAATTGTGGTTCTTATGTCCGAAACAAAAAACGAACTTGAAGACCTGCTGGAAAAAGCAGCAACCGAACCGGCGCATCGTCCGGCTTTTTTCCGTACTCTACTGGAATCCACCGTCTGGGTGCCAGGTACAGCGGCGCAGGGCGAGGCTGTGGTTGAAGATAGCGCGCTTGATTTACAACATTGGGAAAAAGAAGACGGCACCAGCGTCATTCCTTTTTTCACCTCGTTAGAAGCACTTCAACAGGCGGTTGACGGCGAACAGGCATTTGTCGTAATGCCCGTTCGCACATTGTTTGAGATGACCCTTGGCGAAACGCTTTTCCTTAATGCCAAACTGCCTACCGGTAAAGAATTTATGCCGCGTGAAATCAGTTTGCTGATCGGTGAAGAGGGTAATCCGCTGAGCAGTCAGGAAGTACTGGAAGGCGGCGAATCGCTGATATTATCGGAAGTCGCAGAGCCGCCAGCACAAATGATTGATTCACTCACTACCTTATTTAAAACTATTAAGCCGGTGAAGCGCGCTTTTATTTGTTCAATTAAAGAGAACGAAGAGGCACAGCCTAATCTGCTTATTGGCATTGAAGCCGATGGTGATATCGAAGAAATTATTCAGGCGACGGGAAGTGTAGCGACCGATACATTACCAGGCGATGAACCTATTGATATTTGCCAGGTGAAAAAAGGGGAAAAAGGAATTAGCCACTTTATTACCGAACATATTGCGCCATTCTATGAACGTCGCTGGGGTGGCTTTTTGCGTGATTTTAAACAGAATCGGATAATCTAAAATATGCCGCCCAAAAGGGCGGCATTCGGGCTTACTTGCTGTTCTGAAGGTTGTGAGCCACCAGTAAATTATTACCAGAGAGACTCCGGTTATTATTTACTTCGGAAAACAGCGCACCAGAAACAATAAGTACGATACAAAAGCACCGTATCTTCATTGTGCGGTCCATGCGAAGACCGCATCACGACAGCACCACTGGCGATATTGCCGCGATAGCAAGCACTGTGGGGTACCTGCATTTAGGGTCATGGAACATCCTTTCCTAAAGCCAGCGCCCGTTTGCGAGACGGCGAAAAGGGCCGTCAAGAATAATACCCTCATGTTTGAATAATTACTCTGTTTATTATCTTGACATGGCCAGGCATAAAAGAGAGTATTTCAACACTGTGGGGTGCCTGCGTTGCTCCGGCAACACAAGTCAACCAGCTGGAAAGGCCGCGAACCAGACCAGCAACAAAAAACCGCCAAATTCGGCGGTTTTTTGTTGCCTGTAAAAAGCTTATTTCACTGGCTCAACCGGTAAATCTGCTCGCGCGCCCCATTCACTCCATGCGCCGTCGTACAGTTTCACGTTTGGCACATCCAGCGTAGCAAGTGCCAGTAACACAACGGCGGCCGTTACACCAGAGCCGCAGCTGACAATAATCGGTTTGTCATAGCTGATACCGTAACTAAAAAATATCGCATCGAGTTCATCAGTCGTTTTCAGTTCACCTTCACGCACCAGCTCCGTCCAGGGAACATTCAGCGCGCCGGGAATATGCCCGCGACGTAAACCAGGGCGAGGTTCATCAATTTCAGCGTTAAAACGTGCAGCCGGACGGGCATCGATAATTTGCGCCGTTTTTTCATGGCTTGCCAGCAATACATCGGTGACTTTCACCACGGCTTCCGGGTTAAAGGCGGTGTTAAACTCTCCTTCTGGCAGCTCCACTTCGCCTTCTTCTAACAGTAGGTCATCACGCTGCCAGCCCGCCAGTCCACCGCCAAGAATCGACACTTTCTCCACGCCAAAGGTGCGCAGCATCCACCATGCTCGCGGGGCTGAGAAAAGATTACCTTCGTCATAGACAATCAGATGTTTGTCCTGATTAACGCCCAGTTCACGCATCGCTACGGCGAACGTTTCCGGGCGCGGCAGCATGTGCGGAAGCGGGGAGGTGTGATCGGAAAGAGCTTCGATATCGAAAAATACTGCGCCGGGGATATGCCCATTGAGATACTCCTGGGCAACGTTACGATCTTCCTGTCCGGGCGGTGCCATGCGGGCATCAATAATCTGAATTTCAGGATCATCAATATGTTCGGCGAGCCAGTCGGCTCCTACAAACCATGTCGTGGACATAGGCATCTCCATTTTTGCCGGGGTAGGCTAAATTGTCGGACGTTTAGTGAAAAGCGACAAGCAAAAGAGGCTGATTTGGCTGCCTGAGCCACATTTATCACCAAAATTCAGATTCTGTGGACGTGATACTGAATTACATAACGCTAATTCTCACGCATAATAATTATTCGACGTTGCTAACGGGCCATTGTGGCAGGGATGATAAATGAAAAAGTTACGCATAGCCGCCTGCATGTTAATGCTGGCGCTGGCAGGGTGCGACAACAACGATAACGCGCCAACAGCGGTGAAAAAAGATACCCCTTCTGAAGCTGCTAAAGGTACATCTTCAGAAAACGCGAGTTCAGCAAAACTCTCTGCGCCGGAGAGGCAAAAACTGGCACAACAGAGTGCCGGTAAGATACTGACATTGCTTGATCTCTCTGAGGTACAACTCGATGGTGCAGCCACGCTGGTGCTGACTTTCTCCATCCCCCTCGACCCGGATCAGGATTTCTCGCGTGTTGTTCATGTCATCGATAAAAAGAGCGGTAAAGTGGATGGTGCCTGGGAGCTGTCAGATAATCTTAAAGAGCTGCGTTTACGCCACCTCGAACCTAAACGTGATTTGATCGTGACTATTGGGCAGGAAATGAAGGCGCTCAATAACGCAACCTTCAGTAAAGATTACGAAAAGACGATCACCACCCGCGATATTCAACCCAGCGTCGGTTTTGCCAGCCGTGGTTCGCTGCTGCCTGGAAAAGTCGTTGAAGGACTGCCGGTAATGGCGCTCAACGTTAACAATGTCGATGTTAACTTCTTCCGTGTTAAACCCGAATCTCTGCCAGCATTCATTAGCCAATGGGAATACCGCAATTCGCTGGCGAACTGGCAATCTGACAAATTGCTGCAGATGGCGGATCTAGTCTACACCGGACGTTTTGATCTCAATCCCGCGCGTAATACCCGTGAAAAATTATTGCTACCGCTGGGTGATATCAAACCGCTTCAGCAGGCGGGCGTGTATCTGGCTGTGATGAATCAGGCCGGACGTTACGATTACAGTAATCCCGCGACTCTGTTTACATTAAGTGATATCGGCGTATCGGCTCACCGTTATCATAATCGTCTGGATATCTTTACCCAAAGCCTGGAAAACGGTGCGGCTCAGCAAGGAATTGAAGTCTCGTTATTAAATGAGAAAGGGCAGACTCTGACTCAGGCGACCAGTGATGCACAGGGTCATGTACAGCTGGAAAACGATAAAAACGCGGCATTACTGCTGGCACGTAAAGATGGTCAGACAACGCTGCTCGATTTAAAACTTCCGGCGCTGGACTTAGCGGAATTTAACATTGCTGGTGCACCGGGTTATAGCAAACAGTTCTTTATGTTTGGCCCGCGCGATCTTTATCGCCCGGGTGAAACCGTAATCCTCAACGGCTTACTGCGTGATGCAGACGGTAAAGCATTGCCCGATCAACCCATCAAGTTAGACGTGATTAAACCTGACGGGCAGGTACTGCGTAGTGTCGTTAGTCAGCCGGAGAATGGCCTCTATCACTTTACCTGGCAACTGGATAGCAGTGCGGCAACCGGCATGTGGCATATTCGCGCTAACACTGGCGATAACCAGTATCGGATGTGGGATTTCCACGTCGAAGATTTTATGCCAGAACGCATGGCGTTGAAGCTGACCGGCGAGAAAATCCCGTTAACGCCGAAAGATGAGGTGAAATTCTCCGTGGTGGGTTACTACCTGTACGGTGCGCCTGCTAACGGTAATACTTTGCAGGGGCAGCTTTTCCTGCGCCCTCTGCGTGAAGCGGTTTCTGCATTACCTGGTTTCGAATTTGGCGATATAGCTGCCGAAAACCTTTCCCGCACGCTGGATGAAGTTCAGTTGACGCTGGATGATAAAGGGCGCGGCGAGGTTTCTACAGAAAGCCAGTGGAAGGAAACGCATTCCCCATTGCAGGTTATTCTCCAGGGCAGTTTGCTGGAATCTGGCGGTCGCCCGGTGACGCGCCGTGCTGAACAGGCTATATGGCCTGCCGATGCGCTCCCGGGGATCCGCCCGCAGTTCGCCTTGAAATCGGTTTACGATTACCGTACTGACACGACTGTAAAACAACCCATTGTTAATGAAGGCAGCAACGCCGCTTTTGACATCGTTTATAGCGATGCACAGGGCGTGAAAAAAGCCGTTTCGGGCTTGCAGGTGCGTCTGATTCGCGAACGTCGAGATTACTACTGGAACTGGTCAGAAGATGAAGGCTGGCAGTCACAGTTTGATCAAAAAGATCTGATCGAAAATGAACAAACGCTGGATCTTCAAGCGGATGAAACTGGTAAGGTAAGTTTTCCGGTAGAGTGGGGCGCTTATCGTCTGGAAGTCAAAGCGCCGAATGAAGCGGTTAGTAGCGTGCGTTTCTGGGCTGGCTATAGCTGGCAGGACAACAGCGACGGTAGCGGTGCGGTACGTCCGGATCGCGTCACGATGAAACTGGATAAAGCCAGTTATCGTCCTGGCGATACCATTAAGTTGCACATTGCCGCGCCAACGGCGGGTAAAGGCTACGCGATGGTCGAGTCCAGTGAAGGGCCGCTGTGGTGGCAAGAGATTGATGTTCCGGCACAAGGGCTGGATTTAACGATTCCGGTCGATAAAACCTGGAATCGGCACGACCTCTATTTAAGTACGCTGGTGGTGCGTCCTGGCGATAAATCTCGCTCTGCGACGCCAAAACGCGCGGTTGGCGTGTTGCATTTGCCGCTTGGCGATGAAAACCGTCGTCTCGATCTGGCGCTGGAAACACCGGCAAAAATGCGCCCCAAT
The DNA here is from genome assembly GCF_013368915.2 of Escherichia sp. 93.1518. Taxonomy (NCBI): domain Bacteria; kingdom Pseudomonadati; phylum Pseudomonadota; class Gammaproteobacteria; order Enterobacterales; family Enterobacteriaceae; genus Escherichia; species Escherichia sp. 93.1518. The sequence continues at coordinate 113,608 of NZ_JABWMT020000007.1, read as the reverse complement.
CAGCCATTAACTGTGAAAATCAAAGCCAGCAATAAAAATGGTGATATGCCAAAACAGGTGAATGTGCTGGTGTCTGCCGTTGATAGCGGTGTGCTGAATATTACTGATTACGTTACGCCAGATCCGTGGCAGGCGTTCTTCGGTCAGAAACGCTATGGCGCAGACATATACGATATTTACGGTCAGGTCATTGAAGGTCAGGGGCGTCTGGCAGCTCTGCGTTTTGGTGGCGATGGCGATGAACTGAAACGTGGTGGTAAGCCGCCGGTCAATCACGTCAATATTGTCGCGCAACAGGCACAGCCGGTAACGCTCAACGAACAGGGCGAAGGTACGGTTACACTGCCGATTGGCGATTTTAACGGTGAATTGCGCGTCATGGCGCAAGCCTGGACGGCAGATGACTTCGGCAGCAACGAAAGCAAAGTGGTTGTTGCGGCACCCGTGATAGCCGAACTGAACATGCCGCGCTTTATGGCGAGTGGCGACACTTCGCGCCTGACGCTGGATATCACTAATCTTACCGATAAACCGCAAAAACTGAACGTTGCCCTGACCGCCAGTGGTTTGCTTGAACTGGTCAGCGATTCACCCGCAGCCGTTGAATTAGCGCCAGGTGTGCGTACAACGCTGTTTATCCCGGTGCGAGCATTGCCGGGTTATGGCGATGGAGAAATTCAGGCCACCATTAGCGGGTTAGCGTTACCGGGTGAAACCGTTGCCGATCAGCATAAGCAGTGGAAAATCGGCGTCCGTCCGGCGTTCCCGGCACAAACGGTTAATTACGGTACGGCGTTGCAGCCTGGTGAGACATGGACGATTCCGGCGGATGGATTGCAAAACTTCTCGCCTGTTACGCTGGAAGGGCAATTGTTGTTGAGCGGCAAACCACCACTGAACATCGCACGTTATATCAAAGAGTTAAAAGCGTATCCGTACGGCTGTCTTGAGCAAACCGCCAGCGGCCTGTTCCCGTCACTTTATACCAACGCAGCCCAACTGCAGGCGTTGGGCATCAAAGGCGACAGTGATGATAAACGCCGTGCGGCAGTTGATATTGGCATTTCCCGTTTGTTGCAAATGCAACGCGATAATGGCGGTTTTGCGCTATGGGATAAATACAGTGACGAAGAGTACTGGCTGACGGCTTATGTGATGGATTTCCTGGTTCGCGCAGGTGGGCAGGGTTACAGCGTGCCGACAGAAGCTATTAACCGGGGTAATGAGCGTCTGCTGCGCTATTTACAAGATCCGGGCATGATGTCGATCCCGTATGCCGATAATCTCAAAGCCAGTAAATTCGCCGTACAGTCTTACGCTGCGCTGGTGCTGGCTCGTCAGCAAAAGGCACCGCTGGGTGCGCTGCGTGAAATCTGGGAGCGTCGTGCAGATGCCGCTTCTGGTTTACCGCTACTGCAACTTGGCATTGCGCTGAAAACCATGGGTGATGCGACGCGGAGTGTAGACGCAATTGCGCTGGCGCTGAAAACGCCGCGTAATAATGATGAGCGGATATGGCTTGGCGATTACGGTAGCCCACTGCGCGACAACGCGTTGATGCTCTCCTTACTGGAAGAGAACAAACTGTTGCCAGATGAGCAGAACACCCTGCTGAATACACTTTCGCAGCAGGTGTTTGGTGAACGCTGGCTATCAACTCAGGAAAGTAATGCGTTGTTCCTGGCTGCCCGTTCGATTCAGGATTTACCGGGTAAATGGCAAGTGCAAACCTCTTTCTCTGCCGAGCCGCTGACAGCCGAGAAAGCCCAAAACAGCAATCTGAATAGCGATCAACTGGCAACTTTGCAGGTAACTAACAGTGGCACCCAGCCGTTATGGCTGCGTGTGGATGCCAGCGGTTATCCGCAATCCGCACCTTTACCTGCGAGTAATGTGCTGCAAATCGAGCGTCATATTCTTGGTACTGACGGTAAGAGCAAATCGCTGGACTCTTTACGTAGCGGCGATCTGGTACTGGTCTGGTTGCAGGTAAAAGCCAGTAACAGCGTGCCAGATGCGCTGGTGGTTGATTTGCTGCCAGCGGGTCTGGAACTGGAAAACCAGAACCTGGCGAACGGCAGCGCCAGTCTGGAGCAAAGTGGTAGCGAAGTGCAAAACCTGCTTAATCAAATGCAGCAGGCGAGCATTAAGCACATTGAGTTTCGTGACGATCGCTTTGTGGCGGCGGTTGCCGTTGATGAATACCAGCCGGTTACGCTGGTATATCTGGCGCGGGCGGTGACGCCGGGAACGTATCAGGTGCCGCAGCCGATGGTGGAATCGATGTATGTTCCTCAATGGCGGGCGACCGGCGCGGCTGAAGATCTGCTGATTGTCAGACCGTAAATGCTTCGTCTGTTAAGTAAACGCGGTTGCTGGATAACGCTGGCAGCCGCGCCCTTTATTATCATTCTGGCGGCGTGGGGAGCAGATAAACTCTGGCCTCTGCCGCTGCATGAAGTCAATCCCGCACGTGTGGTCGTGGCGCAGGATGGAACGCCGCTCTGGCGCTTCGCCGATGCTGACGGTATCTGGCGTTATCCAGTGACTATCGAAGATGTTTCTCCGCGTTACCTTGAAGCACTGATCAATTACGAAGATCGCTGGTTCTGGAAGCATCCTGGCGTAAACCCGTTCTCGGTGGCGCGCGCTGCCTGGCAGGATCTGACTTCGGGACGGGTTATCTCCGGCGGCAGCACGCTCACTATGCAGGTTGCTCGTCTGCTTGATCCTCACCCCAAAACGTTTGGCGGTAAAATTCGCCAGCTCTGGCGCGCGTTACAACTGGAGTGGCATCTGTCTAAACGTGACATTCTGACCCTGTATCTTAACCGCGCCCCGTTTGGTGGCACGTTGCAGGGGATTGGTGCGGCAAGCTGGGCTTATCTTGGAAAATCGCCCGCGAATTTAAGCTATTCCGAGGCAGCAATGCTGGCTGTGTTACCGCAAGCGCCCAGCCGACTGCGCCCGGATCGCTGGCCGGAGCGTGCTGAGGCCGCGCGTAATAAAGTGCTCGAACGGATGGCGGTGCAAGGTGTGTGGTCCCGCGAGCAGGTAAAAGAGTCAAGCGAAGAACCCGTCTGGCTGGCGCCCCGACAAATGCCGCAACTGGCACCGCTGTTTTCACGGATGATGCTCGGTAAAAGTAAAAGCGACAAAATTGTTACTACGCTGGATGCCGGTCTTCAGCGGCGTCTGGAAGAACTGGCGCAAAACTGGAAAGGACGATTGCCACCGCGCAGTTCACTCGCGATGATCGTGATTGATCATACCGATATGCGTGTTCGCGGCTGGGTGGGATCGGTCGATCTCAACGATGATTCACGCTTTGGTCATGTTGATATGGTCAATGCGATCCGATCGCCAGGATCGGTGCTCAAACCCTTTGTTTATGGTCTGGCGCTGGATGAGGGATTGATCCATCCGGCATCGCTGTTGCAAGACGTCCCACGACGCACTGGTGATTACCGGCCTGGAAACTTTGACAGCGGTTTTCATGGCTCGATCAGCATGAGTGAGGCGCTGGTACGCTCGCTGAACTTACCTGCTGTGCAGGTGCTGGAAGCCTATGGCCCGAAACGGTTTGCGGCAAAATTACGCAATGTTGGGTTGCCGTTGTATTTGCCCAATGGTGCTGTGCCGAATCTTTCGCTCATTCTCGGCGGTGCTGGCGCAAAACTGGAGGATATGGCGGCAGCGTACACCGCTTTTGCCCGCCACGGTAAGGCAGGAAAATTGCGCTTACAGCCTGACGATCCGCTGCTTGAACGCCCCTTAATGTCGCCGGGCGCCGCATGGATCATCCGCCGAATCATGGCTGATGAAGCGCAGCCCTTGCCGGACGGTGCCTTGCCGCGCGTCGTACCCCTGGCGTGGAAAACGGGCACCAGCTACGGCTATCGTGATGCCTGGGCGATAGGTGTAAACGCTCGCTATGTGATTGGCATCTGGACTGGCAGACCGGACGGCACGCCCGTTGTCGGTCAGTTTGGCTTTGCCAGCGCCGTACCGTTGTTGAATCAGGTTAATAATATTTTGTTGTCGCGCAGTGCAAATCTGCCGGAAGATCCGCGCCCGAACTCAGTCACTCGTAGCGTTATCTGCTGGCCTGGCGGGCAGTCTTTACCAGAAGGTGACAGTAACTGTCGCCGTCGTCTGGCAACCTGGTTATTGGATGGAAGCCAGCCGCCAACCCTGTTACTGCCAGAGCAAGAAGGGATTAATGGCATCCGTTTTCCCATCTGGCTGGATGAAAATGGCAAACGCGTCGCCGCCGATTGCCCACAGGCGCGACAAGCAATGATGAATGTCTGGCCACTACCGCTGGAACCCTGGTTGCCTGCATCAGAACGCCGCGCTGTGCGCTTGCCACCAGCCTCGACAATTTGCCCACCGTACGGTCACGACGCTCAGCTCCCGCTGCAATTGACTGGCGTTCGTGATGGCACCATTATCAAGCGTTTACCTGGTGCGGCGGAAGCGACTTTGCCGGTGCAATCCAACGGTGGTGCCGGAGAACGCTGGTGGTTTCTGAATGGCGAACCGTTAGCTGAACGCGGGCGTAGTGTGACTCTGCATTTAACGGAAAAAGGTGATTATCAATTGCTGGTAATGGATGAAGTGGGGCAGGTAGCGACAGTGAAATTTGTTATGCAATAGTCTGTTTCCACCATGTTTGTTGCTTAAACTAGGTTTATTTTAAAAAAATGTTACCTTCATCAATAGTCAACGGCTCTGTTGCTCATTATAATCCGCGCCATCTCGTACGCTGGTACAGACAACAACAGAATAATTTACAGAGGTAAAAATGGCAATTGAACGTACTTTTTCCATCATTAAACCGAACGCGGTAGCAAAAAACGTCATTGGTAATATCTTTGCGCGCTTTGAAGCTGCAGGGTTCAAAATTGTCGGCACCAAAATGCTGCACCTGACCGTTGAGCAGGCTCGTGGCTTTTATGCTGAACACGATGGGAAACCGTTCTTTGATGGTCTGGTTGAGTTCATGACCTCTGGTCCGATCGTCGTTTCCGTGCTGGAAGGTGAAAATGCCGTTCAGCGTCACCGCGATCTGCTGGGCGCGACCAACCCGGCGAACGCTCTGGCGGGAACTCTGCGCGCAGACTACGCTGACAGCCTGACCGAAAACGGCACTCATGGCTCCGATTCTGTAGAATCTGCCGCTCGCGAAATCGCCTACTTCTTCGGCGAAGGCGAAGTGTGCCCGCGCACCCGTTAATAATTTCGTAAATGCCGCGTGCAAACGTGGCATCCGTGCGCCAGAATTTGTACAATGCAGCGCCCCCGGACGAGCAGCCGCTCACCGGGGCGTTTCTTTTTTCAACCCTCCAGGGGCCATAACGTGTAATAACGAGGCCGGAATAGCATATGTCTGAACAATTAGTCACACCTGAAAACGTCACCACGAAAGATGGAAAAATTAACCTGCTGGATCTCAACCGTCAGCAGATGCGGGAGTTTTTTAAAGAGTTAGGTGAAAAACCCTTCCGCGCCGATCAGGTGATGAAGTGGATGTATCACTATTGCTGCGACAACTTTGATGAGATGACCGACATCAACAAAGTGTTGCGTGGCAAACTGAAAGAGGTGGCGGAAATCCGCGCACCGGAAGTGGTTGAAGAACAGCGTTCATCCGACGGCACCATCAAATGGGCGATTGCTGTTGGCGATCAGCGTGTCGAAACGGTGTATATCCCGGAAGACGACCGCGCCACGCTTTGTGTCTCCTCGCAGGTTGGTTGTGCGCTGGAGTGTAAATTCTGTTCCACTGCCCAGCAGGGTTTTAACCGTAACCTGCGGGTGTCGGAAATCATCGGTCAGGTGTGGCGTGCGGCGAAAATCGTCGGCGCAGCAAAAATCACTGGTCAGCGTCCGATCACTAACGTAGTGATGATGGGCATGGGCGAACCGCTGCTCAACCTGAACAATGTCGTTCCGGCGATGGAAATCATGCTCGATGATTTCGGTTTTGGTCTGTCTAAACGTCGCGTGACGCTTTCCACTTCCGGTGTGGTTCCGGCGCTGGATAAACTGGGCGATATGATTGACGTTGCGCTGGCAATTTCCCTGCACGCGCCGAACGACGAAATTCGTGATGAAATTGTACCAATCAACAAAAAGTACAATATCGAAACGTTCCTTGCTGCAGTGCGCCGTTATCTGGAGAAATCCAATGCTAATCAGGGCCGAGTCACTATTGAATACGTGATGCTTGACCACGTTAACGATGGCACTGAACACGCGCACCAACTGGCGGAGCTGCTGAAAGATACGCCGTGTAAGATTAACCTGATCCCATGGAACCCGTTCCCGGGCGCGCCGTATGGTCGTAGTTCGAACAGCCGTATCGACCGCTTCTCAAAAGTGCTGATGAGCTACGGTTTCACCACCATTGTGCGTAAAACTCGTGGTGATGATATCGACGCCGCCTGTGGTCAGCTGGCGGGCGATGTCATTGACCGTACTAAACGTACTCTGCGTAAACGGATGCAGGGTGAAGCCATCGATATTAAAACGGTCTGATAGCCATTACGCCACGGTTACTTTATGTACCGTGGCGTAATGTTTTATGAATGTAGCATTAAGTTGCAATTGTCTGATCAATATTAACGGTGCGTTTTTGCTGACTTTAAGGCAGTATGTAACGATGCAACAGTAAGTTAGCTTTGATTCATGTGGGCTTTGTCACGAGCACACAGACAGTCTTATACTGTATGATAAAGGTTAACTTTACGGATGTTTCGCGGTGTGGGTGGGCGTGATGGTTCACCGGCATCCCAATTCTCTTTTAAACGTACCTGCAGCGAATGAATACTGAAGCCACGCACGACCAAAATGAAGCACTTACCACCGGCGCTCGCTTGCGTAATGCCCGTGAACAACTTGGACTTAGCCAGCAAGCCGTTGCCGAACGACTTTGTTTGAAGGTTTCCACGGTACGCGACATTGAAGAAGATAAGGCACCCGCCGATCTTGCTTCAACATTCTTGCGCGGGTATATCCGCTCTTATGCGCGTCTGGTCCATATTCCGGAAGAAGAACTGCTGCCGGGACTGGAAAAGCAGGCTCCACTGCGAGCCGCAAAAGTTGCGCCAATGCAGAGTTTTTCCCTCGGCAAACGCCGCAAAAAACGCGATGGCTGGTTGATGACTTTCACCTGGCTGGTGCTGTTTGTGGTGATTGGCCTGAGCGGCGCCTGGTGGTGGCAGGATCACAAAGCCCAGCAGGAAGAGATTAGCACCATGGCTGATCAATCCACTGCGGAGCTGAATAATAACCAGAGCCAGAGTGTACCGTTAGATACATCTGCTACCGAAACCCAGACGACTACATCGCCTGCGGCTGTAGATACCACCGCCACGAACACGCAAACACCAGCCGTGACGACGCCAGCACCCGCTGTAGCGCCGCAGCAGGACGCGGTTGTTCCTCCTTCACAGGCAAATGTTGATATCGCGGCTACTACTACACCAGCGGCGCCAGTTGCAACAACAACGCCAGATGGCGCTGCGCCGTTGCCAATTGATCAGGCTGGCGTGACCACTCCGGCGGCTGATCCTAATGCGCTGGTGATGAACTTTACTGCTGATTGCTGGCTGGAAGTCACCGATTCTACCGGCAAAAAACTGTTTAGCGGGATGCAGCGTAAAGGCGGTAATTTGAATTTAAGCGGTCAGGCACCGTATAAACTGAAAATTGGTGCACCAGCCGCAGTACAGATCCAGTATCAAGGGAAACCTGTCGATCTGAGTCGTTTTATCAGAACTAACCAGGTTGCGCGTCTGACCCTCAATGCCGAACAATCACTGGCGCAGTAACAGACGGGTAACGCGGGAGATTTTTCATGCATAACCAGGCTCCAATTCAACGTAGAAAATCAACACGTATTTACGTTGGGAATGTGCCGATTGGCGATGGTGCTCCCATCGCCGTACAGTCCATGACCAATACGCGTACGACAGACGTCGAAGCAACGGTCAATCAAATTAAGGCGCTGGAACGTGTCGGCGCTGATATCGTTCGCGTCTCTGTACCGACGATGGACGCGGCAGAAGCGTTCAAGCTCATCAAGCAGCAGGTTAACGTACCGCTGGTGGCCGACATCCACTTCGACTATCGCATTGCACTGAAAGTAGCGGAATACGGCGTTGACTGTCTGCGCATTAACCCAGGCAATATTGGTAATGAAGAACGCATTCGCATGGTGGTTGACTGTGCGCGCGATAAAAACATTCCGATTCGTATTGGTGTTAACGCTGGATCGCTGGAAAAAGATCTGCAAGAAAAGTATGGCGAACCGACGCCGCAGGCGTTGCTGGAATCTGCCATGCGCCATGTTGATCATCTCGATCGTCTGAACTTTGATCAGTTCAAGGTCAGTGTGAAAGCATCTGACGTTTTCCTCGCGGTTGAGTCTTATCGTCTGCTGGCAAAACAGATCGATCAGCCGTTGCACCTGGGGATCACCGAAGCCGGTGGCGCACGCAGCGGGGCGGTGAAATCGGCCATTGGTTTAGGTCTGCTGTTGTCGGAAGGCATTGGCGACACGCTGCGCGTCTCGCTGGCGGCTGATCCGGTCGAAGAGATCAAAGTCGGTTTTGATATTTTGAAATCGCTGCGTATTCGTTCGCGTGGCATCAACTTCATCGCCTGCCCGACCTGCTCACGTCAGGAGTTTGACGTTATCGGTACGGTTAACGCGCTGGAGCAACGTCTGGAAGATATCATCACCCCGATGGACGTTTCGATTATTGGCTGCGTGGTGAATGGCCCAGGCGAGGCGCTGGTTTCTACGCTTGGCGTTACGGGCGGCAACAAGAAAAGCGGCCTCTATGAAGATGGCGTGCGCAAAGACCGTCTGGACAATAACGACATGATCGATCAGCTGGAAGCACGCATTCGTGCGAAAGCCAGCCAACTGGACGAAGCGCGTCGAATTGACGTTCAGCAGGTTGAAAAATAATAACGTGATGGGAAGCGCCTCGCTTCCCGTGTATGATTGAACCCGCATGGCTCCCGAAATATTGAGGGAAGCGTTGAGGGTTCATTTTTATATTCAGAAAGAGAATAAACGTGGCAAAAAACATTCAAGCCATTCGCGGCATGAACGATTACCTGCCTGGCGAAACGGCCATCTGGCAGCGCATTGAAGGCACACTGAAAAACGTGCTCGGCAGCTACGGTTACAGTGAAATCCGCTTGCCGATTGTAGAGCAGACCCCGCTATTCAAACGTGCGATTGGTGAAGTCACCGACGTGGTTGAAAAAGAGATGTACACCTTTGAGGATCGTAATGGCGACAGCCTGACTCTGCGTCCTGAAGGGACGGCGGGCTGTGTACGCGCCGGCATCGAGCATGGTCTTCTGTACAATCAGGAACAGCGTCTGTGGTATATCGGGCCAATGTTCCGTCACGAGCGTCCGCAGAAAGGGCGTTATCGTCAGTTCCATCAGTTGGGCTGCGAAGTTTTCGGTCTGCAAGGCCCGGATATCGATGCCGAACTGATTATGCTCACCGCCCGCTGGTGGCGTGCGCTGGGTATCTCTGAGCACGTTACTCTCGAACTGAACTCTATTGGTTCGCTGGAAGCTCGCGCCAATTACCGCGATGCGCTGGTTGCGTTCCTTGAACAGCATAAAGAAAAGCTGGACGAAGACTGTAAACGTCGTATGTACACCAACCCGTTGCGCGTGCTGGATTCCAAAAATCCGGAAGTGCAGGCGTTACTCAACGACGCTCCGGCGTTGGGCGATTATCTGGATGAAGAGTCTCGCGAGCATTTTGCCGGTCTGTGCAAACTGCTTGAGAGCGCAGGCATTGCCTACACCGTAAACCAGCGTCTGGTGCGTGGTCTGGATTACTACAATCGTACCGTTTTTGAGTGGGTCACTAACAGCCTCGGTTCCCAGGGCACGGTGTGCGCGGGCGGTCGTTATGACGGTCTGGTGGAACAACTGGGCGGTCGCGCCACACCGGCAGTCGGTTTTGCGATGGGCCTCGAACGTCTGGTGTTGTTAGTTCAGGCAGTTAACCCGGAATTTAAAGCCGATCCCGTTGTCGATATATACCTGGTGGCTTCGGGTACTGATACACAATCTGCGGCTATGGCATTAGCTGAGCGTCTGCGTGATGAATTACCTGGCGTGAAACTGATGACCAACCACGGTGGCGGCAACTTTAAGAAACAGTTTGCCCGTGCTGATAAATGGGGTGCCCGCGTTGCTGTGGTGCTGGGTGAGTCTGAAGTAGCTAATGGCACGGCAGTAGTGAAGGATTTGCGCTCTGGTGAGCAAACGGCAGTTGCGCAGGATAGCGTAGCCGCGCATTTGCACACGTTACTGGGTTAAGGAAGGAGAAGGACAGCGTGGAAATTTACGAGAACGAAAACGACCAGGTTGAAGCGGTTAAACGCTTTTTTGCTGAAAATGGCAAAGCACTGGCTGTTGGGGTGATTTTAGGCGTTGGCGCACTGATTGGCTGGCGCTACTGGAACAGCCATCAGGTTGAGTCCGCACGCTCCGCTTCTCTTGCCTATCAAAATGCGGTTACCGCAGTTAGCGAAGGCAAACCGGACAGCATCCCAGCGGCGGAAAAATTTGCTGCTGAAAATAAAAATACTTACGGCGCGCTGGCTTCTTTGGAACTTGCGCAGCAATTTGTTGACAAAAATGAACTAGAGAAAGCCGCCGCTCAATTGCAACAAGGGTTGGCGGACACGAGCGATGAAAATCTCAAAGCCGTGATAAATCTGCGTCTTGCCCGAGTTCAGGTGCAGCTCAAGCAGACTGATGCTGCGCTGAAAACCCTTGATACCATAAAAGGTGAAGGGTGGGCTGCCATTGTTGCCGACTTGCGTGGTGAAGCATTACTGAGCAAAGGTGATAAGCAAGGTGCGCGTAGTGCATGGGAAGCAGGCGTGAAAAGCGATGTGACCCCGGCACTGAGCGAAATGATGCAGATGAAAATTAATAATTTGTCCATCTGAGAGGGACCCGATGCAATTGCGTAAATTACTGCTGCCAGGAGTGCTTTCCGTTACCCTTTTAAGCGGCTGTTCGCTGTTTAACAGTGAAGAAGATGTGGTCAAGATGTCCCCATTGCCGACCGTTGAAAACCAGTTTACGCCGACCACGGCGTGGAGCACTTCCGTTGGTAGCGGCATTGGTAACTTCTACTCTAATCTTCATCCGGCACTGGCGGATAACGTTGTCTATGCAGCCGATCGCGCTGGTTTGGTAAAGGCGATGAATGCGGATGATGGTAAAGAAATCTGGTCTGTCAGCCTGGCTGAGAAAGATGGCTGGTTATCTAAAGAGCCGGCATTACTTTCTGGCGGTGTGACCGTCGCAGGTGGTCATGTCTATATTGGCAGCGAAAAAGCGCAGGTTTACGCGCTGAACACCAGCGATGGCACTGTGGCATGGCAAACCAAAGTAGCGGGTGAAGCACTTTCTCGCCCGGTGGTCAGCGACGGTCTGGTGTTAATTCACACCAGCAACGGTCAGCTGCAGGCGCTGAACGAAGCTGACGGCGCTGTTAAATGGACTGTTAACCTTGATATGCCTTCGCTTTCTCTGCGTGGTGAGTCTGCGCCAGCAACTGCATTTGGTGCGGCAGTCGTCGGTGGCGATAATGGTCGCGTCAGTGCTGTGTTGATGCAGCAGGGACAGATGATTTGGCAGCAGCGTATCTCCCAGGCGACCGGTTCAACCGAAATTGACCGTCTGAGTGATGTTGATACTACGCCAGTGGTTGTGAACGGTGTTGTTTTCGCGCTGGCCTATAATGGTAACCTGACGGCGCTTGATTTGCGCAGTGGTCAGATTATGTGGAAACGCGAACTGGGTTCGGTGAATGATTTCATTGTCGACGGTAACCGTATCTATCTGGTTGATCAAAATGACCGGGTAATGGCGTTGACCATCGATGGTGGCGTGACGCTGTGGACACAAAGCGATCTGCTGCACCGCCTGCTGACTTCTCCGGTGCTGTATAATGGCAACCTGGTGGTGGGTGATAGCGAAGGTTATCTGCACTGGATTAATGTGGAAGATGGACGTTTCGTTGCCCAACAAAAAGTTGATAGCTCCGGTTTCCAGACTGACCCGGTTGCCGCTGATGGCAAACTGCTGATCCAGGCAAAAGACGGAACCGTGTACTCCATTACACGTTAATCGTCTCTGTCGTTCACTTTGAAAACGGCTCCTGGACAGGAGCCGTTTTCCTGTTTTTAACAACGACGCGAAAATAGCGTGCGTTGTCTGATGATTTATAAAAATGAGGCTTTAAACATGGTACCTGTGGTCGCGCTTGTCGGGCGCCCTAACGTAGGAAAATCCACGTTATTTAACCGTCTAACTCGCACCCGAGATGCGCTGGTTGCGGATTTCCCGGGTCTGACTCGTGACCGTAAGTACGGTCGTGCGGAAATTGAAGGCCGCGAGTTTATCTGTATTGATACCGGCGGGATTGACGGTACAGAAGACGGTGTAGAAACTCGCATGGCGGAACAGTCGCTGCTGGCGATTGAAGAGGCGGATGTGGTGCTGTTTATGGTGGATGCGCGCGCGGGTCTGATGCCTGCGGATGAAGCCATTGCCAAACATCTGCGTTCCCGCGAAAAGCCAACCTTCCTGGTGGCGAACAAAACCGATGGACTGGACCCGGATCAAGCAATCGTTGATTTTTATTCACTTGGTTTAGGTGAAATTTACCCAATTGCCGCTTCGCATGGTCGTGGCGTATTAAGTCTGCTGGAGCACGTGCTGCTGCCGTGGATGGAAGATATCGCGCCGCAAGAAGAAGTCGACGAAGACGCTGAATACTGGGCGCAATTTGAAGCGCAAGAGAACGGCGAAGAAGAAGAGGAAGACGACTTTGATCCGCAAAGTCTGCCGATCAAACTGGCGATTGTTGGTCGTCCAAACGTCGGTAAGTCTACACTCACTAACCGTATCCTGGGTGAAGAGCGCGTCGTGGTTTACGACATGCCAGGCACGACGCGTGACAGTATCTACATTCCGATGGAACGTGACGGACGTGAGTATGTGCTCATTGATACTGCGGGCGTGCGTAAACGCGGAAAAATTACCGATGCGGTAGAGAAGTTCTCGGTAATCAAAACATTGCAGGCGATTGAAGATGCCAACGTTGTGATGTTGGTAATTGACGCACGCGAAGGTATTTCTGATCAGGATCTCTCCCTGCTTGGCTTTATTCTCAATAGTGGGCGCTCACTTGTGATTGTGGTGAACAAATGGGACGGCCTGAGCCAGGAAGTGAAAGAGCAGGTGAAAGAGACGCTGGACTTCCGTCTGGGCTTTATCGACTTCGCTCGTGTGCATTTTATCTCTGCATTGCACGGTAGCGGTGTTGGTAACCTGTTTGAATCAGTACGTGAAGCATATGACAGCTCTACCCGTCGTGTGGGGACATCTATGCTGACGCGTATCATGACCATGGCTGTTGAAGATCACCAGCCGCCACTGGTTCGCGGGCGTCGTGTGAAGCTGAAATATGCCCACGCTGGTGGTTATAACCCGCCGATTGTGGTGATTCACGGCAACCAGGTGAAAGACCTGCCTGACTCGTACAAACGTTACCTGATGAATTACTTCCGTAAATCTCTGGACGTGATGGGTACGCCGATTCGTATTCAGTTCAAGGAAGGGGAAAACCCGTATGCGAACAAGCGTAACACTCTAACGCCGACCCAGATGCGTAAACGTAAGCGTCTGATGAAGCACATTAAGAAAAGTAAGTAATTACTTATTGGGTTTCTCTTGCCATCCAGGAAGGGAAACCCAACCAATCGCGAGGAAGAAATATGGAACTCAACTGCCCAGTCTGCCAAAGCCCTCTCGAACGCAATGGCGAGACGGCTCACTGCACAACTTGCGATAAAGATTTCACTGTTCAGGCGCTTTGCCCTGACTGTCATCAGCCGTTACAGGTATTAAAAGCCTGTGGCGCGGTGGATTATTTCTGCCAGAATGGACACGGTTTAATTTCTAAAAAACGCGTTGAATTTACCACTGCTTAATATCACGGGAATATATATTTTTCTTTTATATATTCCCGGTATAAATTTTATGAGCTATTTTCTATTACTTTAACACGTAATTAGAGTGAACAAACTCCCATTATTATAACTTTAAGAATATATTTAGCATTTCTGGTGTGCAATCTCTGAACTATCTGGAATACAATGCCGAAGCTAATTTCAGATTATAAAATAGTTACAGGGAAAAGGCATGTTGCGATGGATACGCTATTTTATGCTAATTTTTATCTCTGGTGCTGCTTATGCGACACCAGAGATAAAGGTTAAGCAAAGTGACTCTTCATTACCGGATTTGGGAAGCGAAGCTGCCTTACAAGAAGAACAAAATAATAAAGGTAAATCCTTCAAAGAGCGTGGTGCCAACTACGTCGCCGAATCCGCCCAGCAGGGGTTTGAGAACCTGACCCCAGAAGCTCTGGAATCCCAGGCCAGAAGCTATCTGCAAGGGCAAATCACCTCATCCGCACAGTCTTATATTGAAGGTGCGCTTTCTCCATACGGTAAAGTCCGCTCAAATCTTTCTCTCGGTCAGGATGGCTCGCTGGACGGTAGTTCAATCGACTATTTTGTTCCTTTATATGACAATCAAAAAAGTGTTTATTTCAGCCAGTTATCCGCTCAACGTAAAGAGGAACGCACGATAGGTAATATAGGTTTTGGGGTGAGGCATAATTTTGATAAATGGCTTCTGGGTGGAAATATATTTTACGATTATGATTTCACTCGCGGACATCGCCGTTTAGGGTTAGGGACTGAAGCCTGGACGGATTATTTAAAACTTTCTGGTAACTATTACCATCCACTTTCTGACTGGAAAGACTCAAAAGATTTCGACTTCTATTTAGAACGACCTGCGCGTGGTTGGGATGTGCGTGCGGAAGCCTGGCTACCTTCTTATCCACAGTTGGGGGGCAAAGTTGTTTTCGAGCAATATTATGGTGACGAAGTTGCGCTGTTCGGCACTGATAATTTAGAGAAAGATCCGTATGCGGTGACGCTTGGAGTTAACTATCAACCAGTTCCGTTATTGACAGTCGGGACGGAATATAAAGCAGGCACTGGAGATAACCGTGATCTTAGTATTAACGCTACCGTTAACTATCAGTTCGGTGTACCACTTAAAGATCAACTGAATAGCGATAATGTCAAAGCAGCCCACTCGCTGATGGGTAGCCGACATGACTTTGTTGAGCGAAATAATTTTATTGTTCTGGAATATAAAGAAAAAGACCCTCTCGACGTTACGCTCTGGCTAAAGGCTGATTCCACTAACGAACATCCGGAATGTGTTATCAAGGACACCCCGGAAGCTGCGGTGGGACTGGAAAAATGTAAGTGGACCATTAATGCGCTGATCAACCATCACTATAAAATTGTCGCCGCCTCCTGGCAGGCGAAAAACAATGCCGCCCGCACGCTAGTGATGCCTGTGGTGAAAGCCAACACCATCACCGAGGGTAACAATAATCACTGGAATCTGGTGTTGCCTGCCTGGCAATACAGCTCTGATCAAGCCGAACAAGAAAAGCTCAACACCTGGCGAGTGCGTCTGGCGCTGGAAGATGAAAAGGGTCATCGGCAAAACTCCGGTGTGGTAGAAATCACCGTACAGCAGGATCGTAAAATTGAGCTGATCGTCAATAACATTGCTAACGTGCCTGAAGAAAACAATCACAGCCATGAAGCCAGCGCCCAGGCTGATGGTGTCGATGGCGTGGTGATGGATCTTGATATCACTGACAGTTTTGGTGATGACACGGATCGTAACGGTGATCCGCTTCCAGACAATGGTCTGAGTCCACAACTTTATGATGCACAAGACAAAAAAGTCACGCTCGCCAATAAGCCCTGCTCAACCGATAACCCCTGTGTCTTTATCGCGAAGCAAGATAAAGAGAAAGGAACCGTCACACTCTCCAGTACGTTACCCGGCACTTTCCGTTGGAAAGCAAAAGCTGCTCCGTATGACGACAGCAACTATGTGGATGTGACATTCCTTGGTGCCGGGGAGAATGATGTTAATGCGTTTATCTACCGTATATCTGCGACTAACCCCGTCAATCTTATCGACAATGAGAAAGAGCATTTACCTGTGGATAACGCCTACCGTTTTGTCTTATGGCGTGACGCCAATAAAGATGGTGTTTTCCAGCAGTCGGAAAAACTGACGGAAGAAGAGATGGCGCAATACGACTACCAGTGGGAATTTACCGGGCACAGCGTTAATGGCTACACCGGTGCGCAATCGAATACCAGTAATGAAGATATTGTCATCCCTGCCACCAACGACGAGGCCGTGCAGAAGTTCGGTGCTCAAAAAGAAGATGGCGTGCAGGGATATGGATTACGTGTGGTTTACAGCAAGCACTAGATCGGCGTAATGGCCGATCGGCCAGCCGCTGGAAATTAATCAAGGAGAGAGTTGCATGAAACATTATTTAAAGCGACCGATGACCAAAGTCGCGCTGGCACTGGCTCTAGCAGGGTACTGCGCAGTACCTGCCGCCATGGCAGAAGGGCAGGGCAATCTAAGAGCTGGCCAGTGGCAATCAGAGACGCAATCAACCGGAACGATTCAGGGTACAGTGCCGTGGATAACCCGTAGCGCGACAGAAATCACCGACGCCGATAAATCTCATGTGTCCATAACCGTTGATCGCGGTGGTCGTACTGCATCTACGGATGGCGAAAAGCAATTTCATGTTGGCGATAAGTTAACGGCAAACTGGGCCATTGGCGATACCCAGGGCGATCTTGATGACAACAACACCGCGACAAAAGCGACGCTGCAATGGATGAGCTTTAGTGACCAGGCGGGGGGCGATCCGAAGGAGATCGGTACTGCTGGCAGTGATACTTACACCATTGCCGCAGCAGATGCTGACCGCTATATCGGTTTGAAAATTACCCCAACCACGACAACCGGCGACCCTAACGTCGCAGAACAACTGGTGCTGTTGGATCTCTCTACTAACGCAGGCGGTGGTTCTGACAGCGATGATATTCCTGAAGGGCCAGTATTTGATGACGCAGTTAAAGTTGTCATTCACGAGAAGGATATCAATACCAACCTGCTGGGTAAAGATACCAAACTTAAAACGAATACCACCTATCAGGTCATGCTGTGGAAAGATAAAAACAGCAACGGTTCCTACGATACGGGTGAAGAGGTTACCAGCCAGTACAACTACCGCTGGCGCTTTACCGGCACCAGTCTGCAGTTGCGGACGGCGGGGGGGATTGTCAACCCGAGCTACAACAACAGCGACCTGGTTATCCCGGTTACCAATGCCGAAGCGAAGACTGCGTTCGACTACAGCGAAGGCGGCCTCACAATTGGCGCAGATGGTGTTCAGGGCTACGGTTTGTCCATCGACTACCAGAGAAAATAATCGTCACCGGCACCATTCCCCAGGGGAATGGTGCTTTTCCGCGCACTTTGCTTAACCTGCGTTAAGCAAAGTGGGTTGAGGTGAAAAAGTAACTTTAAACGGGCAGGTTTCAATTATGGGCGGGGCTTTGAAACTGATAAAAGCGATAACGGCGGTTTTACTGCTCTCCCTTTCTTTTCAGGTAGTGGCAGTGTTAAAAGGTGGCCAGTGGCAACAAACGGGTATCTCGACCGACGCAATCAATGGCACTGTGCCTGGTGCAGAGAACGCCAGTGTACCCGTTTATCAGGGCAGCACCCTGCTTGAACCGACAGAACCTCACGATGTTCAGGCCTTTGCAAAACCCAGTGAATTTAGCGTAGATGATACGGCTACGCAGATGATCTTACAGAACCCTCTGGATACTGAAGGGGACGTTTTCGCCACGCCACCGCTGCTGCGTTGGGAAAATCAAAATCCACCTTCTGTTTCTCTGGTGTGGGCTGAGGCCGCCACGCCGGATACGCCGTTAGATCCACAGCCGCGCCCAGACAGGTCATTTTGTGCCCAGGATCTGGCTGGACATTCTCTGGTTGCCTGGCCGCGAATTGACCAACAACAAACGATACCTTTACTTTATCTCTTTACCTTAACGGGCGTACCTAATCAGGGGTCAGTGCCGTTGGTTGATAATAAAGTGACGCTGAACATCGCGGCTGCACAGGGTGATCTGGTTACCATTACCGCTAACGGATATGACGATACGCTGAAAGCGGCAAAAACGACCGTGGATGGTTCAATTACGCTAACGGTGACGACGAAAGACTGTCAGGGCAATCTGGCAGGAAATATTCCTTTTATTATCAAACGTCGGGATGCAGAAAACCGTCAGGGCGTGGTGAATAACATCGGTCCGGTAAAACTGGGGAGTACGGAACTTACCACCACGGCAACGGAATATCACGGCACGACGGATGAAAATGGTACGGCGACGGTAACGGTGGCTCAACCGAACGGGCAAGGCGTAAAAACGCCGCTGGTCGTAAGCCTGTCTGGCATTAGCCAAACCAGCGAAACGGCGGTCATTTTTAGCGTTCTCACCAGCCCGGACGTACCACAGGCAAACATGTGGGGTCATATGGCGGATACGCTCAAGGCTCGGGATTATACCTTCAGCCGTCCGAAACTGGCGGCTGAAGTCGATAATGAAGCAAGCAGCGTCGATGATCATAATGAAACCTGGTCAACCTTCACCTGGAGTGGCGCAGATAATCACTGCGATATTTTGCCAGGTATGCGCCAGTTTGGCGCGATGGCAACGGTGGTTCCTACATCAATTCAGGAAGTCGCTGGCTGGCCGATGCAGGGAGATTATTACTGGTCATCCCTCGCGGGCATGACCGGGCAGCATCATGCGGCAGATGTGTCTAACCGTAGCGAAGCGCAAAAATCGGACGATACAAAACTTATTGTTAGCTGTGTGGATAAAGAGGCACCGGACGTTGAACCAAAACTGATTCTCACACCTGCAAGCTATGACTCCACGGTACAGGCGATGAAGGTTAAGGTGGGTGAAGATGCCTCTATGCGACTGACAATCACCGATAACAAAAATAATGGTCAGCCGCTGGCTTACTACTATTTCTCGCTGCATCTGGATGATGGCATCAACCGAAAGAATCAATCCGACGACGCATGGGAAGCGCATCCGGTGCAAATAACGGGAGGAGCCAATTTTCACCAGGTTGATGCGCATACTTATGAAGGGATAACAGATGTTAACGGTCAGGCCTCATTGAGGTTGAGTCAGCCCGATGGCGCTGGCGTTAAAACCCATATTACGGCGAGAATGCGTAGTGACTTCACTGCGTCTGATGCGAAAGATGTCATTTTCACAGTAGTAACCAGTCCGGACAGCGATAAGGCCAGAATGTGGGGGCATATGCTCGGGATTATCGAATCTGGTAGCGTCTTTAAACGCCCGCTGCTGGCGGATGAAACTGCTCATGAACTGGGTTCTATGCGGGAAAATAACGAAGACTGGGCACTGTTTGACCAAAATGGCTCTATGCAGGCGGAATGTAGAACTGGACATATTCCGCGCCAGAGTTCGCTGGAAAGCCTGTACAACGCTTATCCTGCTAATGTTATAGGCACAAAATACGGTTGGCCAACGGCAAAACAAGATTACTTAAGCGCGGTGGAGCAGGCGACGCATTCATCGGTCAGTTTCAAAACGGGGCTGGTCGATAGTTATTCTGGCTTTAAACAAAACTACCTTTCATGTTCAGGTAATGAAATGGTCGCGCAGGTGGCGGTCACGACCGATCATGATGTCGCTATTGGAAGCCGGGCGCAGGCTAAAGTCGGTGAAAAAATTGTCATGACAGTGCGAACCTATAACGCATTAAATGACGCGGCTGTGCCGTTTACAAATTTCACCATCACCAAAGGCATGGGGTATAACCGTCCAGGGCAGGTTACTGGGTTTGATGATCCAACCAGCGGCGCGATAGAGATGAACGGTACTTTCTACGGTACTTCTCAGCCCACAACTGTCTATTCCGGTACAACCGACGCTCGAGGTATAGCAACGGTGGACATTGAGCAGCCGCAAGGCGTTGGGCTGGGGACTCCTCTGGATATCACGCCGACCAACTCTTATGTTCCTAATACCGTTAACTACAACGTGATTTTTACTACCCCCACCAGCCCGGATGTAGCCAGCGCGCAAATGTGGGGTCACATGGACGAATCCATCACTGTGGATTCTATAACTTTTAAGCGACCGAAATTATTCTCTGAAGTGAGCGCAGGAAACCGTTCACTTGTGGAAAATAACGAAACCTGGGTACGTGTGGCGCAGTCTGATATCGAAAATATCGCGGCTGGCGGTTGCGAGAAAAATAAAGTGCCACGCCAGTCACAGCTTACCGCTCTATACAACGCCAACAGTAACAATACGATTCAAACCGTTCATGGTTGGCCCACCTTGCGTGAACAATACTGGAGCGGCACGCCGATGGATAAAGTTCCGCACCTTGCCTCCGTCTGGTTGAATAACGGGAACGTACAGAATGCTGCCGATGACTCGATTTATATGAGTTGTCTGAAAGATGCTAACCCTCCCGCAAGCATCATTACACTGGAAGTGGTGGATCAGGCGCAGTGGTATAGTTCGCTTAATGCGGCAAAGCTGAAAAAGGGCGAGACGTTACAGGTGAAGGTGACGGTCAAAGACGTTGCCGGTAACCCGATGGCAGATATGCCATTTACCCTGAAACGTGGCGATGGATATACCCGTTCTGGTGAACGTCATACGGCAGGTAGCGGTGATGGGATTGTTTCATCGGTGGTGGTTGATGCGGGTCTGCCTGATGAGATGGTGCTCAACGATACAGCGACAGCATATGTGGCACTAACCGGTAGCGACGGAAGTAAAATTCTCAATATTACGCGTCCGGATACCCACGGCACGAAAACGGCGCTCACCGCCGCGCTCTATTCCGATCCGACAAAAAAGGCTGCAATGGATACCATTTTCACCGTGGTTACCAGTCCGGATACCGATAAAGCGAATATGTGGGGCCACATGCCGGAAACGTTGAGCGCAGGTGGACTGACATTTAAACGGCCGATTCTGTTTACGGAACTAACCGATAGCCCTGCCGCCAAACGTAAGTCTGATGTAGAGGATAACGAAAGCTGGGCTCTGTTTACCGAAGATCAGGCGACGAAGGCCAGTAATGGCGGCTGTGGCGCGGATTATATTCCGACTCAGGACGCGTTACTCACACTCTCCAGTGAATGGCGTGGACATGCGGTAGATGGCTGGCCTGTCTTGCTAAAAAAAGGTTACGACTCCAGCACACCGGAAAAAGACAGTATCGAGGATCGCAAATATAAAAGCGTACAATTGAGCGACGGGACCAGCTACAGTCTGGCATCCACGGAGTTAGGGTATCTGACCTGCCAGACAACGGCAAATCCGAAGGTGAGCACCATCGAATTAACGTCTGATAAAACGGCAAAGTATGACAACCTTGATGCAGTAAAAGTCAGAACAGACTACAGCAATACCGGGGATCAAATCACCATGACGGTGACCACTCGCGACGCCCAGGGAAATCCAAAAGGTTATGTGCCGATTACGTTGAATCATGGTTTCACCGTGGCTCGAACCTCAAATGCGACCAACAACGGCAAGATTACCAATCAGTCACGGCTGATTTATGTGCAAGACAGTTACAATAATTCCAACGGTTATTTTGATGACGGAAATAAATATTACAGCATGACCAGTGGTGACGGTACGGTCACTTTTATACTACGCCAGATATATAAGGGAGACGGTACGCGTATCCCGCTCACCGCAGAAATTGATGACGGTAACGGCATTATCTCGAATACGCTGAGCGCGATTTTCACGACCGTTACCAGCCCGGATACGCCAAAAGCTAACTTCTGGGGTCATATGCCGGAGACCTTAACGGCTAAAAACGGCAAAGTCTTCCATCGCCCACAGTTAAAAGATGAAGTCGGTTCTTCCAATGGGCTTATTGTTAACAATGAATATTGGCAGCGACTGACTATCAATAATGCGCTGAGTGGTATGCAGGGAGGTTGTAAAGATAAACTGCCGTCTATTGGCGATCTGCAATCGTTATATGAGGCATACCCTTCAGGAACGATTGAAACGGCACAGGGCTGGCCGCTTGACAAGTCAGCAGCGCCAAAGCCGTACTTCTGGTCACGAAGCGTTGTCTCCAGTTCAGGCGCTGTTAATCCTAATTATCAGTATATTAACCTCAAGGTGGGGAATACTGGACATGTCGCGTCGGATTCTGCAGATCTCAACTTCCAGACCTGTCTGGAAAGTGTGGAGTCGGTGGGCAATATTACCCTGACCACTGCGGAGGAAAACTGGGATAGTTCGTTACCGGCCGGGAAAGCACATAAAGGCTCACCGCTTCCGTTGACGATTACTGTGACCCGTGCGGATGGCTCGCCTGCACCATTTGAGTCGGTAGGGATTTTGCGTGCCGCCAGCTACAATCGCGCGGGCACATCGCTCAGCGAAACGGTAACGACGGATGATTTGGTGGCTGATACGTTCAACCCAGCACAAACCATACAAAGCGCCAGCATGAATGGTCGTAGTAATACCAGTTATCTGGTTATTCAGACTGATGCTCAGGGTAAAGCGACGCTGAATCTTCACCAGGATAGTACGACCGGTCTTAGAACGCCGATAACCGTAAAAGCACTGGGCTTCAGCCCTATGCCAACAGCCACGCTGGACGCGATTTTCACGGTTATCACCAGCCCGGACGTTAGCGTAGCCAACATGTGGGGGCATATGGGGGAAACGGTGACGGCGGCAGATGGCACCGTTTTTGTGCGGCCTAAAATAAAGGCTGAGTTAACGAACACCTCAGGCGTTCACGTTAAGGATTTAAATAGTGAAAGTTGGCTTGTGCCTACTGTTCAGGAAAGGGAACGTAGCGGCACGGCGGCGTGTGAGGCCGCGCGCTGGCCGACCAACGAGCAACTTATATCGCTGTATAACCGTCATCCCAATGGAACATTGATGGCTGATACCGGCTGGCCGGTGGAGTCATCGGGGTATGCCTGGTGGGCAGTGGACTCAACGTGTGATACCAGTGGAGTCAACAGATGCGCGACTGTCGATTTGTATAATGGCCAGGCTGAGGCGGCGAACAGAAGCCGCGCATTGCAGGCCTGCTTGCTGAACCCTAACGCTTCGGTGTCTGTGGTAACACTTACCTCACCAGCGTTTGATTCTTCTACTCAGGCTGCGAAAGTGAAGAAAGGGGAATCTATGCCTGTGACTGTCACCGTGAGAGACAGCGCCGGGAACCCAGTGTCAAACGTGGCCTTTAGCCTGAAACGCGGTGATGCAGCGCCGCGCAACCCAGGTGCGACTTTATATGGCGATGTGGCGGCAATGGATGATCTGACCGTTCAGCCGCCAACTGGCGCGACGGTCATAATGACTGATAGTGGTAATTCACTCCAGGGAACCACCGGTTCCGACGGTACAGCGACATTTATGATTAAACAGGATAATACGCCTGGATATAAAACGCCGCTGACGGTGACGCTGACCGATAACACCAGCATCAACGCGACGATGGACACTATTTTCACTGTTATCACCAGCCCGAACGTCTCCTCGGCTCATTTCTGGGGACATATGGCGGATACGGTGGGGGTGAATGGAAAAACATTACATCGACCATTGCTGTCGACGGAATTACCCTCTGGGGCACAAGCAGCTGGGACACCTGATATCAATAACGAAACGTGGGGTCTTGCTCATGTCGTTGATTCGTCAAAATGGGATATCAAGAAACAGTGCGGTAGCATGGATAGTGCGCCGACATATAACGAGTTAGAGGTGTTATCTAACAGCTTTAATTCGTTAGGGTGGCCCTCATCCCCTAAAAACTTCCCTTACTTTTCAACCGATCGAGCCGGGGTATTATATTGCGGCATGTTTGAACAAAATAGTACTCAGGATTGTGGTATTGAGGCGGGTAAAACACCAGGTTTTGCCACCTGTTTCCAATAATGGCCTGGTTGCATCTGGTGCTGGCATGGTGATATTGCTGGACGCGATGCAGGCGCAGCTTATCCGGCCTACGAGTTCACCGCTTTTTTGCGTGATTTGCGTGTTTTCGTCACGTCGCTCACCACGCTGACCACCACGCCATCATTCAAACGCGTGGTCAATGTATCACCGGGTTTTACCTGCTTAACTTGCTTCAGCACTGTCCCATCGGCGGCGCTGGTGACGCTATAGCCACGCGCCAGCGTGGACAGTGGACTCACGGCTTCCAGATGTGTCACTGCATTACCAAAGCGTTCACGTGTGGCACTAAGCTGTGCTCGCAGAGTTTCCGCCAGGCGATATTCCAGTTGTTGAATGCGAGTCTGCGCGCGATGAATGCGTGGTTGAGGATTTTGCTGATTCAGACGTTGTTCAAGCCGTTGCTGTTGCTGACCTGCCCGCTTCAACCGGTTTTCCAGCGCAAAGCTCATCCGTTTTTGCAGTCGCTCCAGCATGGTTTGCTGCCGCGCCAGACGTAACTGCGGATGTTGCTGCTGTAAACGGTGATGAATCTGCGTAAAGCGCCGGGTACGGTTGGCGAGATAATAATCCATCGCCATCTCCAGCCGCTGGCGGGCAGATTGCACCTGGCGCAGTAACTCCTGTTGATTGCGGCTCACGACTTCGGCGGCGGCAGAGGGCGTTGGTGCGCGCAGATCGGCAATAAAGTCGGCAATCGTCACATCGGTTTCATGACCGACGGCGCTGACAATCGGAATTCGGCTGGCAAAAATCGCCCTCGCCACACGCTCATCGTTAAAACTCCACAAATCTTCCAGCGAACCGCCGCCGCGACCGACGATCAAGACGTCGCACTCGTTACGCAGGTTCGCCAGTTCAATCGCGCGAACGATTTGCCCCGGCGCATCATCGCCCTGAACGGCAGTAGGATAAATAATCACCGGCAGTGAAGGATCTCGACGTTTTAACACATGCAAAATATCGTGCAGCGCCGCGCCGGTTTTGGATGTAATCACACCGACACAGTGCGCGGGGGAGGGGAGCGGTTTTTTTAGTTGCTGATCGAACAAACCTTCTGCCTGCAACTTCGCTTTTAGCTGTTCGTATTTCTGTTGCAACAAGCCTTCACCGGCTGGCTGCATACTCTCGACGATAATCTGATAATCACCGCGCGGCTCATACAGCGTAATGTTGGCGCGAACCAGAACCTGTTGCCCGTGCTGTGGGCGAAAGGTAACCCGGCGGTTGCTGTTGCGGAACATCGCGCAGCGAACCTGGGCGGTATCGTCTTTGAGCGTAAAGTACCAGTGACCGGAGGCCGGTTGTGTGAAGTTCGAGATTTCACCGCTGATCCACACTTGTCCCATCTCCTGCTCAAGCAGCAGACGAACCGTTTGATTCAGGCGGCTAACGGTAAAAATTGCAGGGGATTGAGACGGTAACATGTGAGCGAGATCAAATTCTAAATCAGCAGGTTATTCAATCGATAGTAACCCGCCTTCTGGGGATAGCAAGCATTTTTTGCAAAAAGGGGTAGATGCAATCGGTTACGCTCTGTATAATGCCACGGCAATATTTATTAACCACTCTGGTCGAGATATTGCCCATGCTACGTATCGCTAAAGAAGCTCTCACATTTGACGACGTTCTCCTCGTTCCTGCTCACTCTACCGTTCTGCCGAATACTGCTGACCTCAGCACCCAGCTGACGAAAACTATTCGTCTGAATATCCCTATGCTCTCCGCAGCAATGGATACCGTAACGGAAGCGCGCCTGGCTATTGCTCTGGCTCAGGAAGGCGGTATCGGCTTTATCCACAAAAACATGTCTATTGAACGCCAGGCTGAAGAAGTTCGCCGTGTGAAAAAACACGAATCTGGCGTGGTGACTGACCCACAGACAGTTCTGCCAACCACGACGCTGCGCGAAGTGAAAGAACTGACTGAACGTAATGGCTTTGCGGGCTACCCGGTCGTTACCGAAGAAAACGAACTGGTCGGCATCATCACCGGTCGTGACGTGCGTTTTGTGACCGACCTGAACCAGCCAGTTAGCGTTTACATGACGCCGAAAGAGCGTCTGGTGACTGTGCGTGAAGGCGAAGCCCGCGAAGTTGTGCTGGCAAAAATGCACGAAAAACGCGTTGAGAAGGCGCTGGTGGTTGATGACGAATTCCACCTGATCGGCATGATCACCGTGAAAGACTTCCAGAAAGCGGAACGTAAACCGAACGCGTGTAAAGACGAACAAGGTCGTCTGCGTGTTGGTGCAGCGGTTGGCGCGGGTGCTGGAAACGAAGAGCGTATTGATGCACTGGTTGCCGCAGGCGTTGACGTTCTGCTGATCGACTCCTCTCACGGTCACTCTGAAGGCGTTCTGCAGCGTATCCGTGAAACTCGCGCTAAATATCCGGATCTGCAAATCATCGGCGGTAACGTAGCAACAGCTGCTGGTGCCCGCGCGCTGGCAGAAGCAGGTTGCAGCGCGGTTAAAGTCGGTATCGGCCCTGGCTCTATTTGTACGACTCGTATCGTTACTGGTGTGGGGGTTCCGCAGATCACCGCCGTTGCTGACGCAGTAGAAGCCCTGGAAGGCACCGGTATTCCGGTTATCGCTGACGGTGGTATTCGCTTCTCCGGCGATATTGCGAAAGCTATCGCTGCTGGTGCAAGCGCGGTGATGGTAGGTTCCATGCTGGCAGGTACTGAAGAATCTCCGGGTGAAATCGAACTCTACCAGGGGCGTTCTTACAAATCTTACCGTGGGATGGGCTCTCTGGGCGCAATGTCCAAAGGTTCTTCTGACCGTTACTTCCAGAGCGACAACGCCGCTGACAAACTGGTGCCGGAAGGTATCGAAGGTCGCGTAGCGTACAAAGGCCGCCTGAAAGAGATCATCCACCAGCAGATGGGCGGCCTGCGCTCCTGTATGGGGCTGACCGGCTGTGGTACTATCGACGAACTGCGTACTAAAGCGGAGTTTGTACGTATCAGCGGTGCGGGCATCCAGGAAAGCCACGTTCACGACGTGACCATTACTAAAGAGTCCCCGAACTACCGTCTGGGCTCCTGATTCTCTTCGCCCGACTTCATGTCGGGCGATTTATATTATCTGTTTCACTTGCCTCGGAATAAGCGTCAATGACGGAAAACATTCATAAGCATCGCATCCTCATTCTGGACTTCGGTTCTCAGTACACTCAACTGGTTGCGCGCCGCGTGCGTGAACTGGGTGTTTACTGCGAACTGTGGGCGTGGGATGTGACAGAAGCACAAATTCGTGACTTCAATCCAAGCGGCATTATTCTTTCCGGCGGCCCGGAAAGTACCACCGAAGAAAACAGCCCGCGTGCGCCGCAGTATGTCTTTGAAGCAGGCGTACCGGTATTCGGTGTTTGCTATGGTATGCAGACTATGGCGATGCAGTTAGGTGGTCATGTTGAAGCCTCTAACGAACGTGAATTTGGTTATGCGCAGGTTGAAGTACAAACTGATAGCGCGCTGATTCATGGTATCGAAGATGCATTAAGCGCAGATGGCAAACCGCTGCTTGACGTGTGGATGAGCCACGGTGATAAGGTAACTGCAATTCCTCAAGATTTCGTTACCGTAGCCAGCACCGAAAGCTGCCCGTTTGCCATTATGGCTAACGAAGAAAAACGCTTCTACGGTGTGCAGTTCCACCCGGAAGTGACTCACACCCGTCAGGGTATGCGTATGCTGGAGCGTTTTGTGCGTGATATCTGCCAGTGTGAAGCCCTGTGGACTCCGGCGAAAATTATCGACGACGCGGTAGCCCGCATCCGCGAACAGGTGGGCGACGATAAAGTGATCCTTGGCCTCTCTGGCGGCGTGGACTCTTCCGTAACCGCAATGCTTCTGCACCGTGCAATTGGTAAAAACCTGACCTGCGTATTTGTCGACAACGGCCTGCTGCGTCTCAACGAAGCAGAGCAGGTTCTGGATATGTTTGGCGATCGCTTCGGCCTGAATATTGTTCACGTTCCGGCAGAAGATCGCTTCCTGTCAGCACTGGCTGGCGAAAACGATCCGGAAGCAAAACGTAAAATCATCGGTCGTGTCTTTGTTGAAGTATTCGATGAAGAAGCCCTGAAACTGGAAGATGTGAAGTGGCTGGCGCAGGGAACTATCTACCCTGACGTTATTGAATCTGCCGCGTCTGCGACCGGTAAAGCGCACGTTATTAAGTCTCACCACAACGTGGGTGGCCTGCCGAAAGAGATGAAGATGGGCCTGGTTGAACCGCTGAAAGAGCTGTTCAAAGACGAAGTGCGTAAGATTGGTCTGGAGCTGGGTCTGCCGTATGACATGCTGTATCGCCATCCGTTCCCGGGACCGGGCCTTGGTGTGCGCGTGCTGGGCGAAGTGAAGAAAGAGTACTGCGACCTGCTGCGCCGTGCAGATGCCATCTTCATTGAAGAGCTGCGTAAAGCAGATCTGTACGACAAAGTCAGCCAGGCGTTCACCGTCTTCCTGCCAGTACGTTCCGTTGGCGTAATGGGCGATGGTCGTAAGTATGACTGGGTTGTTTCTCTGCGTGCTGTCGAAACCATCGACTTTATGACCGCACACTGGGCACACCTGCCGTACGATTTCCTCGGCCGTGTTTCCAATCGAATTATCAATGAAGTGAACGGCATTTCCCGCGTGGTGTATGACATCAGCGGCAAGCCGCCAGCGACTATTGAGTGGGAATGATTTGATACCCGCACTATGAATGAACAAAACCCTCTGTTGCTACAGAGGGTTTTTTTACATCGCTGACTAAAGTCAAGCAATATAAAAAAGCCCATAATCCTCACAAATCATAGGCTTGAAGTTACTGACATCAATTAATTAAACCAACTGTCCGATTTATTCTCTTCTGCTTTACCCACACTCTTCATCAAATCGCGGCCGCCTTCAGTCATATTCCTGTTAGCGTCAGCTTCAGATTGCACAACATCGGTTTGCGCGGCTTTGTGCTTCAGTTCCTGATCGATAAATTCGTTCTCACGCTTAACGCGGGCTTCTTCTTTTGCCAGCGCCAGTTTTTGCTTCTGAATCTCTAAGCTGCGTAGCTCATCTTCATAACTTTGATCGCGCTTTTTATCCGCAGTGGCCTCGGCGTCCCGTTTATCCTGGCGAGCTTTTTTATCCGCTGCTGCTGCTGCCGCTCTTTTATTTGCTGCAGCCTGCGCATTTGCACGCCGTTGCTTCTCTTGCTGGATTTCCCTGTTGCGCTCCGCTACCCATTCGTCATGCTGCCTTTGCTCTTCATTTTTACCTTGTTGTTCCGCTTCTGCGACAGCAGAGAGTTGATCCTGTAATGAAGAGGCGAAAGTTGAACTACTTAAGGCGGCTAAGATGGCGCAAAGTAAAACCTTCTTCATGAATCCTCCTGATTATTAGCTTTTTTCAGGACATTTTGTATTTGGCTGAATACGCGTTTCGTTATACGTAGTGGTAATAACAACGGCTAAACCCGTCGTGAACTGGCATTCTTTACCCACCTGGGTGGAGGTATACACTTTGGTGCCTTCTTTGTATGTTAAAGAAACACCTTCCACTAATGTTTTATCATTCACCATAGAACCAGCCGCCGCACCTACGGCTCCGCCGCCAACTGCACCTGCCGTCGTTCCGGAGTTACTGCCGGAGCCGACGTTATGGCCGATAACGCCGCCAGCGACGGCCCCAATAAGTGCGCCGAAGGCTTGTGCGTTCCGTTTATTTTGTGAGTTGTCTACGGCAACTTTGGCGGGAAGAATGGAAATAATATTAACGGTTTTGGTTTCTTGTTTTGTATTCAGTTGATCGGTTTGATAAACATCGGCGGCATGATCGTCAGCATTTGACTGGCATCCTGCCAGGGTGAATGACGCTAAAATTGCCACAGGCAGAAGACATTTTTTAAATTTCATCACTATTCCTTGTTATACACATTACGAAAAATAAGATATTTAAGATCATCAAAAGAGGAAAGTAAATGTATTGTGTATAAACTAATAGATTAAATTTATTAAAATTCACGCGAAAAATAAATCATTAAAGAAATATAATTTAAATATATGTATTAATTTAGAGCGTATTACTTCTTAGGCAGGATCTACGTCAGTCAGGACAATGGGTGAAATTTAAGGTGAAAGAATGCCTGCCGCTTTGTTAACTACAAAGAGCAAAAACATCGGGCAGCAATGCGCCGTCTTGCTAAGTTAAAATGGAGAAGGTAACCGCTAACGTTGTACCGGGGATTCGATAGAGAGTGTGGATTGCTGCGCTTCTTTTTTGCTCTGATGATGCTGCCAGGCACCAACAGACGAGTAGATAAAGCGACCAAAGAAGAAGATAAAGCTGATGAGTAGTACGATACGGGTCATGCGACTGTTAAATCGGTGTCGTTTTCGCATACTGGTTGCCTGACTCACAAAAGGTTCCTTGAAGTATGTCCCACTCTGTGGACGGTACTTACATTAAGGCACACCTGGGCAAAATGGTCAATTCTTCATTATGTAAAAAAGCGTCAGTGGATACATATTCCAATGTTATGGAAGTTAATTTAATTATTTACAATAATGATGTAATAATGATGGCTTAACATGATAAACGTAATAATTCATTAATCAGGGTTGTTTTGTTTGATATATATCAATTGAAACTTTCATATGACACTTAGAATCGATACTCTCTATAGTGATGAATAATCATCCGTCGAATTCAGGTGGGATGCCTGTCTGAATACACCCCTTTCAGGATGTGGGGAATTCTGTTGAGCATCTATGAAACTGAATGCAACTTATATAAAAATACGTGATAAATGGTGGGGGCTTCCGCTGATCCTGCCTTCTTTAATCTTGCCCGTTTTCGCACAAATAAATACTTTTGCGCATATTTCCTCCGGTGAAGTTTTTCTCTTTTATCTGCCCCTGGCTCTGATGATCAGCATGATGATGTTTTTTAACTGGGCAGCATTACCGGGTATAGCATTAGGCATTTTTGTTCGTAAGTATGCGGAGCTTGGCCTGTATGAAACGCTTTCGTTAACGACTAATTTTATTATCATTGTCATTATTTGTTGGGGTGGTTACAGAGTTTTTTCTCCCCGGCGTAACAACGTTGCACATGGGGATACCCGCTTAATTTCCCAGCGAATTTTCTGGCAGATTGTTTTTCCGGCAACGTTGTTCCTGGTACTTTTCCAGTTTGCTGCGTTTGTAGGGTTACTGGCAAGCAGAGACAATCTGGTAGGGGTTATGCCCTTTAACCTCGGGACATTAATCAATTACCAGGCCTTGCTGGTAGGTAATCTTATCGGCGTCCCATTGTGCTACTTCATCATTCGGGTGGTGCGGAATCCGTTTTATTTACGTAGCTATTATTCGCAATTAAAACAGCAGGTTGACAAAAAGGTTACCAAAAAAGAATTTGCGATCTGGTTGCTTGCATTGGGTGCGTTGTTGTTGTTGCTATGTATGCCGTTAAATGAAAAAAGCACAATTTTTAGCACCAACTATACGTTATCGTTATTGCTACCGCTGATGATGTGGGGAGCAATGCGCTATGGCTATAAGTTTATATCGCTGCTCTGGGCGGTAGTGCTGATGATCAGCATTCACAGCTATCAGAACTACATTCCCCTTTATCCTGGATATACCACGCAACTGACCATAACTTCCTCCAGTTATCTGGTATTTTCTTTTATTGTCAATTACATGGCTGTTCTGGCAACCCGTCAGCGAGCGGTGGTCAGACGCATTCAGCGGCTTGCATATGTGGATCCGGTTGTTCATCTGCCAAATATTCGCGCCCTGAACCGTGCATTGCGTGATGCACCATGATCCGCGCTATGTTATTTACGCATCCCTGGCATGGAAATGTTGGTAAAGAACTATGGCATCATGCTACGCATTCAATATAAACAAAAACTTTCACACTGGCTGACACCGTTGCTGGAACCGGGCGAAGCTGTTTATCAGCTTTCCGGTAACGACCTTGCGTTGCGACTGAATACAGAATCATACCAGGAGCGCATTACCACGCTGGATAATCATCTGAAGCAGTTTCGTTTCTTTTGGGATGGAATGCCGTTACAGCCTCAGATTGGCGTCAGTTATTGCTATGTCCGCTCACCGGTTAATCATATATATCTGCTGCTGGGAGAGCTAAATACGGTTGCCGAACTTTCTATCGTGACCAATACCCCGGAAAATATGCAGCGTCGCGGGGCAATGTATTTACAACGTGAATTGAAAGACAAGGTGGCGATGATGAATCGGCTACAACAGGCGCTCGAGCATAACGATTTTTGCCTGATGGCCCAGCCGATTACAGGAGTGCGCGGTGATGTTTATCATGAAATTCTGCTGCGCATGAAAGGAGAGAATGGCGAACTCATCAATCCTGACAATTTCTTACCGGTCGCGCATGAATTTGGCTTATCGTCCAGCATCGACATGTGGGTTATCGAGCATACACTGCAATTTATGGCAGAAAATAGAGAAAAAATGCCTGCTCGCCGATTTGCTATTAACCTGTCGCCCACTTCCGTTTGTCAGGCGAGTTTCCCTTTAGATGTCAGTAAATTTTTGAATAAATATCAAATAGAAGCGTGGCAGCTTATCTTTGAGGTAACCGAGAGTAATACCCTGACCAATGTTAAGCAGGCACAGAATACGCTGCAGCATCTTCAGGAGTTAGGATGCCAAATTGCAATTGATGATTTCGGCACCGGCTACGCCAGTTATGCGCGGCTAAAAAATGTGAATGCCAATTTATTAAAAATTGATGGCAGCTTCATACGCAATATTGTCTCGAATAGTCTGGATTACCAGATAGTGGCATCAATTTGTCATCTGGCGCGAATGAAGAAAATGCAAGTGGTTGCGGAATATGTTGAAAATGAAGAGATTCGCCAGGCGGTTCACTCTTTGGGTATTGATTACCTGCAAGGCTTTTTGATTGGTGAACCGCAGCCGTTAGTGGCGATGTTGGGTGAAAGAGAACCGGTCCGGGAAAGCGCGTAATTTATTTGGGCCAACATAACATGTTGGCCCGTTTTCATTTCATATTAAGCCGCAATTTCAGGCGTGTTTTCTTCTTCAATTTTTAACCGCCAGCCAGCCACGCCTTCCCAGTATTCTTGTTCCTTTTCCAGATCAAGCAATACCAGCGCGTTCTGGCTAAACCAGTCATGCGGAAAACGCAAGGTCCAGTGGCTGTCATCGGTAATCAGCGTTAATGTTGGCGGCGTGGTAGTCGCCTGACGTTGATTGTTGAGCAATACGCCAAGGCGCAATAGCTGAATCAGTGGCAGGAACTGTTTCTTCTTAAACAAGGTAAAGCGCGGCAGATCGTCGAGCTTAATCGCTTTACGGTGATAGCGTACCAGTGTCGCCATCATCAGCTGCTGCTCCTGATTAAATCCCGGTAAGTCGCTGTTTTGTAAAATATATGCAGAATGTCGATGCAGACCACTATGGTTGATATTCAACCCGACTTCATGCAGCATAGCGGCCCATCGCAGCAATGCTTCGAGCTGTGGATGCGCCAGTTTCGGTTGCTGTTCCCGCCACTGTTCGTACATCTGCATGGTGGTATCCAGCACCCGTCGGGCCTGTTCACTGTCGATGTGATACTGGTTAGCCAGACTACTGGCGGTGCGGCTACGCACATCCTGATGGCGGAAACGTCCTTCCATTTCATACAGCACGCCTTCGCGTAACGCCCCGTCAGAAAGTCGCAGTTCACGGATGGCTAAGGCATCAAACACACCGCATAAAATCGCCAGTCCTGGAACGAAGACAGTTTTCCTCTCTTCGGAAAGACCCGGTAAACTCAGCGATGCGAAATTACGGTGCCGTAAAACTTCTTTTACCAGTTTTTCCAGACGTTCCGGGGTAATTATCCCGTCTTTCTCGCCCATTTCCATCAACACTTCATGAGCAGCTTTAATGGTGCCGGAAGCGCCCATTGCCACATTCCAGCCCTGGATACGGAATTGCCAGGTTAAGGTTTCCAGTTTTTGCGCTGCCGCCATGCGTGCGCGCTGAAAATTCTCTTTATTGATGATGCCGCCCTGGAAATAAAGCTGGGCAAAGCTGACGCAACCCATCCGGCGACTTTCCACGAGAATCGGTTCGAAATTTTCACCAATCACCAGTTCTGTTGAGCCGCCACCAATATCAATAACCAGTTTGCGGCCCTTTTCCGGCTGGGTATGCTCCACGCCCATAAAAATCAGACGCGCTTCTTCGTTGCCGGAAATAATTTCAATCGGGTAGGGAATAACCTTTTCTGCTCGCTTCAGAAAGTCAGTGGCATTCAGCGCCTGACGTAGCGTATGGGTTCCGACAATACAGACGCTGGAAGGAGAAAACCCCTGCAGGCGTTCGGCAAACAGCGACAGGCAGTTTAAGCCACGCGTCATCGCTTCTTCACTCAACATATTATCTGGCCCCAGACCATCTGCCAGATGCACCCGTTGTTTCAGGCGGCCAATAATCTGCATTGCGCCATCCACCACACGGGCAATGACCATGTGGAAACTGTTTGAACCAAGATCGACCGCAGCGAACTCCTGCGGACGAGGGGATTTGTCGTGTATTGGCATAGGGTTATTCAGATTGTTCGAGTGATTTGATGTAGTCGTAGATCGCCAATTGCGCCCGTACTTTGCGGCGGTTACCACGGGGGACGTAGCGATTACTGAGTTCTTTATCGATATAACGCGCTTTGACTGTATCGCTGAACAAAATTTCGATGATGTCCAGCACCCGTTGCTTCAGTCGGGGATCGAGCAGCGGTGTAGCCACTTCAATACGATAATCAATATTGCGTGTCATCCAGTCGGCGGAAGAAAGGTAAACTTTTTTATCGCCGTCGTTTTCAAAAATATAAACCCGATCATGTTCAAGGTAACGATCGACAATACTAATAGCACGAATATTGTCGCTAATACCTTCCAGATTGGGGATCAGCGAACACATCCCGCGTACCAGGAGATTCACCGGCACGCCGGAACTGGAGGCCGCATACAGACGATCGACCAGACCTTTATCGACCAGGTTATTCAGTTTCAGGGTAATACCGCAAGGCAGCCCTTGTTGAGCGTTGGCTATCTCACGGTCAACCATTTCATACAGCAAACGACGGGAGTTTTGCGGCGACACCATTAAATAATCGAAAGTTACCGGACGGTATGGATTTTCAATAAAGTTGAACACCCGGCGTACTTCGTTGGTGATGCGCGCGTCGGCGGTCAGCAGCGAGTAGTCGGTATAAAGACGCGCGGTTTTTTCATTAAAGTTCCCGGTTCCGATATGCGCGTAACGCACAACCTCACCGTTTTCTTTACGCGAAATCAGGAACAATTTGGCGTGAATTTTCAGCCCCGGCGCAGAGAAAATCACGTGTACGCCCGCTTCAGTCAGCCGTTTTGCCCAGTGAATGTTGGCTTCTTCGTCGAAACGCGCCTGTAACTCAACCACCACGGTGACTTTCTTACCGTTGTGAGCGGCGTGGATCATCGAGTCGATGATGCGCGAATCTTTCGCTACGCGGTAAATATTAATTTTAATCGCCAGTACGCTTGGGTCGAACGAGGCCTGGCGTAGCAGTTCCAGCACATGTTCAAAAGTGTGATAAGGATAATAGAGCAGCACATCGTGTTCGCGAATGGCATCAAAACCGTTACGGAACTGGGCTTTATCAAACCAAATGTGGCGTAAACGCGGCAGTGGTTTATTCACCAGATTGGCTTTGCCGACATTGGGGAAATTAATAAAGTCTTTAAAATTATGATAACGGCCGCCGGGTACGATGGAGTCGTAGCGGGAAATAGTCAGTTTTTCGCGCAACACCTCAACCAGCGCACTGGGCATATCGCGCTGATAAACAAAACGCACCGGTTCTGCGGTTAAACGCTGCTTCAGACTGGAAGACATCAGCTCCATCAGGCTGGCTTCCATCTCGTGCACTAAATCGTATTCGGCATCGCGGGTCATCTTCATTGAATAGGCATTCAGCGCGTCATAATCAAAGAAGCCTTTGAAAATATCATCAAGGCAGTAACGCAGAATGTTATCCAGAAGAATCATGGGTTTGCGTCGGCGCGGTGCTTCCGGCGGCAAATTAACAAAGCGCGGCACTTTATCTGAGGGGATCTCCAGCAGCGCATAACGGATGGTATCGCCACGGATTATTTCCACCGCCAGATAAGTGTAATCATCTTTCAGAAATTGCACTAAGTCAGTGTCAGGGTTGATTAAAATCGGCGTAATGTGCTGACGCAGATACTGCTTAAAATAATGACGCAGCCAGTTTTGTTGATTGACGGAGAGCTGGCGTTCATTAATCAGGAAAATCTGGTTGCGCGCCATCTCCAGCAACAGTTCGTTGTAGAGGCCGTCGAATTCCTGATCGGCTTTCAGCACGCGGGACTGAATTTTACCCAGCAAATGACGGGAATGAGAATTGGAACCTTGTTCTTCGCTAATAATGATGCGTCGTTTCAGTTCAGCGAAGCGGACTTTATAGAACTCATCAAGGTTATTGGAATAGATCCCCAGGAAACGCATCCTTTCAATCAGCGGGTTAGATTTGTCCGCCGCTTCCTGAAGCACGCGTTCATTGAACGATAACCAACTGAGCTCTTTTTCGATGTATAGCTTTTCCTGACCCATTACCACTTTTACTCCGTTTTATTCACGGGACACTGCCTGGATATTATGGCGAGCAATATTGGCAGATGTCCAACTATGCCAGAAAAGGGAGAAAAAAACTGCTGGAGCCTGCGATTTACAGGTGAATTGAAAAACGCCAACGGCAGGGCTGGCGCTTTAACTACGAGGGAATTACTCGTCGGCAGCGTAGCCCTGCGGCGGCAGACGCTGACCATCCAGCCACGCGGCGTTTTCGTGCATCTTCAGACGACCATCGGCAAACCAGCTAATCACCAGCGGATAAATGGCGTGCTCCTGGGTTTGTACGCGGGCGGTGATGTCATCTTCCGTATCACCGGCAAATACCGGGACTTTCGCCTGTAAAATAACCGGGCCGCCGTCCAGTTCATCAGTAACGAAATGCACCGATGTACCGTGTTCCTCATCGCCATTTTCCAGCGCCTGGCGATGGGTGTGCAAACCGGGATATTTTGGCAGCAGGGAAGGGTGAATGTTCAGCAAACGCCCGGCATAATGGGAGACAAACGCCGGGCTAAGAATGCGCATAAAACCGGCCAGTACAACCACGTCGGGAGCGTACATATCAATCTCATGAATCAACTCCCGGTCATAGGCTTCACGACTGTCAAACGCGCTGGCGATGAGCGTATGCGTTGCAATACCGGCTTTGCGGGCGCGTTCAAGGCCGAACGCGTCGGCCTTATTACTGAAAACTGCCCGTAGGGTGCCTTTGATTTTGTTGGTTTTGCAGGCGTCTATAATTGCCTGCAAGTTACTTCCGTTACCGGAAATAAGCACCACAATATTCATTATTCGATAACCACGCGTTGTTCGGAATCAGAGGCTTTGATGATACCGATTTTCCACGCGTTTTCACCGTTGGCATTAAGCAGAGTGAGAGCTTTGTCCACTTCCGGAGCAGGCAGGGCGATAATCATCCCGACGCCGCAGTTGAAGGTGCGATACATTTCATGGCGCTCGACATTACCTGCCCTTTGCAGCCAGTTGAACACTTCCGGCCACTGCCAGGAGGATTCATCAATCACTGCCTGGGTGTTTTCCGGCAATACGCGCGGAATGTTTTCCCAGAAGCCGCCGCCGGTCAGGTGCGCAATAGCGTGCACGTCGACCTTTTCGATCAACTCCAGTACTGACTTCACGTAAATACGGGTCGGTGCCAACAGATGATCGGCTAATGGTTTGCCGTCGAGTTCGGTGGTTTGTGGATCACAACCGCTGACTTCGAGAATTTTGCGCACCAGCGAATAGCCGTTCGAGTGCGGGCCGCTGGAGCCGAGCGCAATCAGCACATCACCGTCGCTAACTTTAGAACCATCGATGATTTCTGATTTTTCTACCACGCCAACGCAGAAACCAGCAACGTCATAATCTTCACCGTGATACATCCCCGGCATTTCTGCCGTTTCGCCCCCCACCAGCGAACAGCCCGATTGCAGACAACCTTCGGCGATGCCGCTGATCACTGATGCAGCAGTATCAACATCCAGCTTTCCGGTTGCGTAATAGTCGAGGAAAAACAGCGGTTCAGCGCCTTGCACCACCAGATCATTAACGCACATGGCGACCAGATCGATACCAATGGTGTCGTGACGTTTTAAGTCCATCGCCAGACGCAGTTTAGTGCCCACGCCGTCAGTGCCGGAAACCAGCACGGGTTCGCGATATTTTTGCGGCAACGCACACAGCGCACCGAAGCCGCCCAGACCGCCCATCACTTCCGGGCGACGCGTTTTCTTCACTACGCCTTTGATTCTTCCAACCAGAGCATTACCCGCGTCAATATCAACACCGGCATCTTTGTAGCTAAGAGAGGTTTTATCGGTCACTGCTTGGGTCCCCACGCGTTACTTGCGGTAGAAAAATAAAAATTCGGCGCAATTCTAACAGGGAAAGCAAACGTTTGCGAGACTGCTTTACACAACCTTTTTTAACCTCTTTTTACCGAGAGAGTGACAAAAAAAGGTGTACATAGAGGGGATGAATGATTTTTTGCCAGGATAATTACCGTTATTAACTGTTTGATTATGAAATAACTTTATCTAAAATTTTTATGGTTTTGACTAAAATCAACGAAAATAATATTGCCGCCTTAAAGAAAGGAGGTATAATCCGTCGATTTTTTTTGTGGCTGCCCCTCAAAGGAGAAAGAGTATGAAGATCGTGGAAGTCAAACACCCACTCGTCAAACACAAGCTGGGACTGATGCGTGAGCAAGATATCAGCACCAAGCGCTTTCGCGAACTCGCTTCCGAAGTGGGTAGCCTGCTGACTTACGAAGCGACCGCTGACCTCGAAACTGAAAAAGTAACCATCGAGGGCTGGAATGGCCCGGTGGAAATCGACCAGATTAAAGGTAAGAAAATTACCGTGGTGCCAATTCTGCGCGCCGGTCTGGGGATGATGGACGGCGTGCTGGAAAACGTTCCGAGCGCGCGCATCAGCGTAGTCGGTATGTACCGTAATGAAGAAACGCTGGAACCAGTACCGTACTTCCAGAAACTGGTTTCTAACATCGATGAGCGTATGGCGCTGATCGTTGACCCAATGCTGGCAACTGGTGGTTCCGTTATCGCGACCATCGACCTGCTGAAAAAAGCGGGCTGCAGCAGCATTAAAGTGCTGGTGCTGGTGGCTGCGCCAGAAGGTATCGCTGCGCTGGAAAAAGCGCACCCGGACGTCGAGCTGTATACCGCATCAATTGACCAGGGATTGAACGAGCACGGATACATTATTCCGGGGCTTGGCGATGCCGGTGACAAAATCTTTGGTACAAAATAAAGAATAAAAATAATTAAAGCCGACTTTAAGAGTCGGCTTTTTTTTGAGTAAAGCGCCTATAACACATAATACAGAGGAATATACTATGACGCGCCGTGCTATCGGGGTGAGTGAAAGACCGCCACTTTTACAGACAATCCCGCTTAGTTTGCAACATTTGTTCGCCATGTTTGGTGCAACCGTCCTGGTGCCCGTCTTATTTCATATTAACCCGGCGACCGTACTGTTATTTAACGGTATCGGGACGCTGCTGTATCTCTTCATCTGTAAAGGTAAAATCCCGGCTTATCTCGGCTCCAGCTTTGCCTTTATTTCACCGGTATTGTTACTGTTGCCGTTGGGTTATGAAGTCGCATTGGGCGGCTTTATTATGTGTGGCGTGCTGTTCTGTCTGGTTTCTTTCATCGTGAAGAAAGCGGGAACCGGCTGGCTGGACGTGCTGTTTCCACCTGCGGCAATGGGCGCAATCGTTGCCGTCATCGGTCTGGAGCTGGCGGGCGTAGCTGCTGGTATGGCCGGTTTACTCCCGGCTGAAGGGCAAACGCCAGATTCCAAAACCATCATCATTTCTATTACCACGCTGGCGGTCACGGTTTTAGGTTCCGTGCTGTTCCGTGGTTTCCTGGCCATTATCCCGATTTTAATTGGCGTGCTGGTGGGGTATGCGCTCTCTTTCGCAATGGGAATTGTCGATACCACGCCGATTATTAATGCTCACTGGTTTGCTCTGCCAACTCTCTATACGCCGCGCTTCGAGTGGTTCGCCATTCTGACTATTCTGCCAGCGGCGTTAGTGGTTATTGCCGAACATGTAGGGCACCTGGTAGTAACGGCTAACATTGTCAAAAAAGATCTGCTGCGCGATCCGGGTCTGCACCGTTCGATGTTTGCTAACGGCCTGTCGACCGTGCTCTCCGGCTTCTTTGGTTCCACGCCAAACACCACCTACGGGGAAAACATTGGCGTTATGGCGATCACTCGCGTTTACAGTACCTGGGTTATCGGCGGCGCGGCGATTTTCGCTATCCTGCTTTCCTGTGTTGGTAAACTGGCTGCCGCTATCCAGATGATCCCACTGCCGGTAATGGGCGGTGTTTCGCTGCTGCTTTACGGCGTGATTGGTGCTTCCGGTATTCGTGTATTGATTGAATCGAAAGTGGATTACAACAAAGCACAGAACCTGATCCTGACTTCCGTGATTTTGATCATCGGCGTCAGTGGCGCGAAGGTAAACATCGGCGCGGCGGAGCTGAAAGGCATGGCGCTGGCGACTATCGTCGGTATTGGCTTAAGCCTGATCTTCAAACTGATTAGCGTGCTGCGCCCTGAAGAAGTGGTGCTGGACGCAGAAGACGCGGATATAACAGACAAATAATGTACTGACCGGGCAGTGCTGCTGCCCGGTTCAAACATCATGGGATTCTGTGGTAAACTTCTCGCGATTTTGTGAAATCCTGGTTGAGGTATCTCTGAACACACCGGCACAGCTCTCTTTGCCACTTTATCTTCCTGACGACGAAACCTTTGCAAGTTTCTGGCCGGGGGATAACTCCTCTCTACTGGCCGCGCTGCAAAACGTGCTGCGTCAGGAACATAGCGGTTACATCTATCTCTGGGCACGCGAAGGCGCGGGGCGCAGCCATCTGCTGCACGCGGCTTGCGCGGAATTGTCGCAGCGTGGCGATGCGGTGGGCTATGTCCCGCTGGATAAACGCACCTGGTTTGTCCCGGAAGTGCTCGACGGTATGGAGCATTTGTCGCTGGTTTGCATCGACAACATTGAGTGTATTGCCGGCGATGAGTTGTGGGAGATGGCGATTTTCGATCTCTACAATCGGATTCTGGAGTCGGGTAAAACACGGTTGTTGATCACTGGCGATCGTCCACCGCGTCAGTTGAATCTGGGATTACCGGATCTCGCGTCGCGTCTTGACTGGGGGCAGATCTACAAATTGCAGCCACTTTCTGATGAAGATAAGTTGCAGGCGCTACAGTTACGCGCGCGTTTGCGTGGTTTTGAACTGCCGGAAGATGTGGGACGCTTCTTGCTGAAGCGGCTCGACAGAGAGATGCGCACGCTATTTATGACACTGGATCAGCTGGATCATGCGTCGATTACCGCACAGCGTAAGCTGACCATTCCGTTTGTGAAAGAGATTCTGAAGCTGTAGGCAGGGTGTTTATTGTCGGATGCGGCGCGAACGCCTTATCCGATCTATGCGAAGCGCGTCCAATGCAATCACAGGCCGGACAAGACGCGGCAAGCGTCGCATCCGGCAATGTGCCTTAACTAGCGATGGGGCACATCTTAACCCACGATTTCCAGCACTTGTTCCGGTGGACGTCCAATGCGCGCTTTGCCATTGGCGACCACAATCGGGCGCTCCATCAGCTTCGGATTATCCACCATCGCCTGAATCAGCGCCTCTTCGCTAAGCGAACTGTCAGCCAGGTTCAGCTCTTTATAAAGCTCCTCTTTCTGGCGCATTAATTCACGGGCGCTATTCATCCCCAGCATTTTCAGCAAATCGCGCAGCGTTGCCGCATCGGCGGGTGTCTCAAGGTAGAGCACCACTTCTGGCTCCACGCCGTTTTCTTTCAGCAGGTTCAGCGTTTCACGGCTCTTTGAACAGCGTGGGTTATGGTAGATTTTTACCTGTTTGGTCATTGTTCTTCCTTTAATGCAAATTACATCTTGGTATAAGGCTTAAAGCGTTCCTGCAACTGGCGCAACTGGTCGATGCGCGCATCGTAACGCGCTTGTTGCAGGCTGCCTAATTTCACCTGCGAACTGGCGCTACTCAACAAGGAAATGGCCTGATCGAGTCGCCCTGCGAGTGCATAACCTTCTGCTCGCGCTGCCAATTCCTGATCGCGGTTATTTAGCGCGGCTTCTGCCTGTGCCAGCAAATCCCAGCCATTGCTGTCATCTTTATTATTAAAAGTGTAGCGATTCAGAATATTAGCCGCTTCCTGTGGCTGCCCACCTTGCAGATAAGCGTTTGCCAGGTTGAGCTGCAACACCGGATTGGTGCGTAAATCACGGGCATTTTTCAGGCGATTGATCGCATCATTGGCTTTGTTTTGCCCAAGGTCGATATCGGTAGCCAGATCGAGATACCACGCGTTGCCGGGTTCTGCCGCCAGTAACGGTTGCAGCGTTTTCCGTGCCTCGTCGTATTTATTGGCTTCCATCGCCTGTAAAGCACGACCATATTGCGCCGCCCGTTGCTGACGAACGTTACCTTTCGCCCATTCATCCAGCAAATCACTGGTGAGCTGGTTACGTCCGGAATTGTACATCCCCAGTGTGCGCGCTTTTGCCAGATAGAAATCTTCCGACGACTGCACCACCATCGGGCGCATCTGATTGGCACGGTTACGGGCATCAGCCAGGCGGCTTTCCGGTAACGGGTGAGTCAGCAGAATTTCCGGCGGACGCGAAGAGTAGCGCGCCTGATCGAGCAGTTTTTCGAGGAAGGTCGGCATCGCCTGCGGATCGAACCCCGAGCGTTGCAACACCTGAATACCAATGCGGTCCGCTTCCTGTTCATTTTGCTGGGTGAAGCTGATCATCCCCTGGCGCGTTCCCGCCAGCGTACCGGTCAGCGCCGCCATCCCCGCCTGCGGGCTGGCCATTGCCAGTAAAATAGAACCTAACGCCCCGACCCAGGTAAGCGGCGCGCTGCGTTGCTGATCTTCCATCGCTCGCGCCAGGTGACGTTGGGTGACGTGGGAGATTTCGTGCGCCATGACCGAAGCCAGTTGACTTTCGTTATCGGAATAACGGAACAAGGCAGAGTGCAGCACCACGTTGCCGCCAAAGAAAGCAAAGGCGTTGATTTCGTCGTTATTGATCAGAAAGAAATGGAACGGCGTCTTAACGGAGTTTGCATGTGAAACCAGGCGCATCCCCAGCGAATTAATATATTGCGTTAATAGCGGGTCATTAATTAACGGCGCGCTGCCGCGTAGCTGGCGAACATAATAGTCGCCCATCTGCATTTCCTGACCAATGGAAAGCGTGCTTCCTGCGGAGGTTCCCATATCCGGCAAAGTGTCTGCGCTATCGGCAAACGCCGGGGCTACCTGACCGATGGTCATAGCAGCAATGAGGGTTGCAACCAGGTTTTTTTTCAACTGCCTGAACATAACCTCTGTCCTGTATTTCTGGAGATAGTCATTTGACCGATACTGTGAAATATCGTTCCCACCGCGCCGCCTTTGAGTGTAGCGACGAAGATTAGCCCACTCAAATGACTTTTCAGTTTCCTGAATCCGTCATAAAAAGCGAAGTCTTTTTTGTGACATTTCGATACAATTGCGGATCGCAATCCCGCTCTTGAGGTTCAGGGAAGGTCTTTATGCTCGAAATGTTGATGCAATGGTATCGCCGCCGTTTTAGCGACCCGGAAGCGATTGCCTTGCTGGTTATTTTAGTTGCCGGATTTGGCATTATCTTTTTCTTTAGTGGCCTGCTCGCACCGTTGCTGGTGGCTATTGTGCTGGCCTATTTGCTGGAATGGCCAACCGTGCGCCTGCAATCTATTGGCTGTTCCCGCCGTTGGGCGACGTCGATTGTATTGGTG
Source organism: Escherichia sp. 93.1518 (assembly GCF_013368915.2). NCBI lineage: Bacteria > Pseudomonadati > Pseudomonadota > Gammaproteobacteria > Enterobacterales > Enterobacteriaceae > Escherichia > Escherichia sp. 93.1518. The sequence continues at coordinate 69,490 of NZ_JABWMT020000007.1, read as the reverse complement.
GTTTTCGTGGGTATTTTGCTGCTGATGGCGTTCGTGGTACTGCCTATCGCCTGGCAGCAGGGCATCTATTTAATCCGCGATATGCCGGGGATGCTCAATAAACTGTCTGATTTTGCCGCCACGTTGCCGCGCCGTTATCCGGCGTTAATGGATGCGGGCATTATTGATGCGATGGCCGACAATATGCGCAGTCGGATGCTCACCATGGGCGATTCGGTGGTGAAAATCTCTCTCGCCTCGCTGGTGGGCCTGCTGACCATTGCCGTCTATCTGGTGCTGGTGCCGCTGATGGTCTTTTTCCTTCTGAAAGATAAAGAGCAAATGTTGAATGCTGTCCGTCGGGTGCTTCCGCGTAACCGTGGGCTGGCAGGCCAGGTCTGGAAGGAGATGAATCAGCAAATCACCAACTACATCCGTGGCAAGGTGCTGGAGATGATTGTGGTGGGGATCGCCACCTGGCTGGGGTTCTTGCTTTTCGGACTGAACTATTCGCTGCTGCTGGCGGTGCTGGTCGGCTTCTCAGTGCTTATTCCGTACATTGGCGCATTTGTGGTGACTATTCCGGTGGTCGGCGTGGCACTATTCCAGTTTGGTGCTGGCACTGAATTCTGGAGCTGTTTCGCGGTATATCTGATTATCCAGGCGCTGGATGGCAACCTGTTAGTACCGGTGTTGTTCTCCGAAGCGGTTAACCTGCATCCGCTGGTGATTATTTTATCGGTGGTGATCTTCGGTGGGTTGTGGGGATTCTGGGGCGTGTTCTTTGCCATTCCTCTGGCTACGCTTATTAAAGCGGTAATCCATGCCTGGCCCGATGGCCAAATCGCGCAAGATTAACCTTCATTCCGCTACATCGCCGGATGTGAGGTGTGCTGGCCGCAAGCGCAGCCAGCACGGAATGGAGCAAAGTAATCAGGCGTGTTCTTTCAGCCAGTTAATCACTACGTCGTGGTGATTGCTGGTTTTGAAATCGTCAAATACATGTTCGATTTTGCCGTCAGCATCGATCAAGAAGCTGATGCGGTGAATACCATCGTAAGTTTTGCCCATGAAGGACTTCTCTCCCCAGACGCCGAATTGTTCGCACACCTGGTGGTTCTCATCAGACAGAAGCGTAAAGTTGAGCAGCTCTTTTTCCGCAAAACGGAAGAGTTTTTCGGGTTTATCGGTGCTAATACCCAGTACATCAACACCGGCTTTTTTCAACTCATCCATGTTATCGCGTAAGCCACAAGCTTGTACGGTACAGCCGGGGGTCATGGCTTTCGGGTAGAAATAAACCAGAACACGCTGTCCCTGGAAGTCGGTCAAATTAACTTGTTCTCCGTCTTGATCCGGCAAGCTAAATTTCGGTGCGATGTCACCGGCTTTCAGTGGATTCATTACTTAACTCCATCCTGTTCATCATGTTGGGAATAATTGACGACGCTAATACTGCCTTGCGCATTGAGTTCTGTACATAGTGCTTTGAAGGCTTGTTCAATATTTGCTGAGTCCGCAGACGCCGGGCTGTGGGCGGTTATCTGAATATGTAGTTGCGCAGCTCGTTCGTTTTCAGCAGGTTGCGTGCGAGACACTAGCTCCGCAATGTTCATATGGTGCGCGTCAAAAAGTGCGGTAAAGCGTTCAATTAAATGCGGTGAATCTGCCACATCGATCTGAACCCAGACAGATGCGGGCATCGGCGGACGCGGACGAGCCGTCGTGCGCTTCATCACGATTAAAAGATCCAGTTCGGCACCTTTCAACGGTAACGTTGATTCGATCAAGGTGATTGCGTTCCATGAACCGGAAAGCAGCATGATAAAGGTGAACTCTTCTCCCAGCATCGCCAGGCGACTGTCTTCAATATTACAGCCGCAACTACTGACATGACGGGTGATAGTGTTCACAATTCCTGGGCGATCGGCACCCAGCGCAGTGATCACCAGATAATGTTGCGATGACAGTGTCAAACCGGTTATTCCTTCAAGGGGGAGAGTAGCTCTTAAGGAAAGCATAAAAAAAACATGCATACAACAATCAGAACGGTTCTGTCTGCTTGCTTTTAATGCCATACCAAACGTACCATTGAGACACTTGTTTGCACAGAGGATGGCCCATGTTCACGGGAAGTATTGTCGCGATTGTTACTCCGATGGATGAAAAAGGTAATGTCTGTCGGGCTAGCTTAAAAAAACTGATTGATTATCATGTCGCCAGCGGTACTTCGGCGATTGTTTCTGTTGGCACCACTGGTGAGTCCGCTACCCTGAATCATGACGAACATGTTGATGTGGTGATGATGACCCTGGAGCTGGCTGATGGGCGTATTCCGGTAATTGCCGGAACTGGCGCTAACGCTACTGCGGAAGCCATTAGCCTGACACAGCGTTTCAATGACAGTGGCATTGTTGGCTGCCTGACGGTGACCCCTTATTACAACCGCCCGTCGCAGGAAGGTCTGTATCAGCATTTCAAAGCCATCGCTGAACATACTGACCTGCCGCAAATCCTGTATAATGTGCCGTCCCGTACTGGCTGCGATCTGCTACCAGAAACGGTGGGCCGTCTGGCGAAAGTAAAAAATATTATCGGAATCAAAGAGGCAACAGGGAACTTAACGCGTGTTAACCAGATCAAAGAGCTGGTTTCAGACGATTTTGTTCTGCTGAGCGGCGATGATGCGAGCACGCTGGACTTCATGCAGTTAGGTGGTCATGGCGTTATTTCCGTTACGGCTAACGTCGCAGCGCGTGATATGGCTCAGATGTGCAAACTGGCGGCAGAAGGGCATTTTGCCGAGGCACGCGTTATTAACCAGCGTCTGATGCCATTACACAACAAACTATTTGTCGAACCCAATCCAATCCCGGTGAAATGGGCATGTAAGGAACTGGGTCTTGTGGCGACCGATACGCTGCGCCTGCCAATGACACCAATCACCGACAGTGGTCGTGAGACGGTCAGAGCGGCGCTTAAGTATGCCGGTTTGCTGTAAAGTTTAGGGAGATTTGATGGCTTACTCTGTTCAAAAGTCGCGCCTGGCAAAGGTTGCGGGTGTATCGCTTGTTCTGTTACTCGCAGCCTGTAGTTCTGACTCACGCTATAAGCGTCAGGTGAGTGGTGATGAAGCCTATCTGGAAGCGGCACCGCTTGCGGAGCTTCATGCCCCGGCAGGAATGATTTTGCCGGTGACCTCCGGTGATTATGCAATACCGGTGACCAACGGTAGCGGTGCTGTCGGTAAGGCGCTGGACATTCGTCCACCAGCCCAGCCGTTGGCGCTGATTTCCGGCGCACGTACCCAGTTTACGGGCGACACCGCCTCGCTGCTGGTAGAAAATGGTCGTGGCAATACTTTGTGGCCGCAGGTTGTTAGCGTGTTGCAGGCGAAAAACTACACCATTACCCAACGCGATGATGCTGGTCAGACGCTGACTACCGATTGGGTGCAATGGAACCGTCTTGACGAAGACGAGCAGTATCGCGGTCGTTATCAAATCTCTGTTAAACCGCAGGGTTATCAGCAGGCGGTAACGGTGAAACTGCTGAACCTGGAGCAGGCGGGCAAACCGGTTGCAGACGCGGCTTCCATGCAGCGTTACAGCACGGAGATGATGAACGTCATTTCTGCCGGTCTGGATAAATCCGTGACCGACGCGGCTAATGCGGCGCAAAACCGTGCTTCCACCACCATGGACGTACAAAGTGCTGCTGATGACACAGGCTTACCAATGCTGGTCGTTCGCGGGCCGTTCAACGTGGTTTGGCAACGTCTGCCAGCGGCGCTGGAAAAAGTGGGCATGAAAGTGACCGACAGCACCCGTTCGCAGGGCAGTATGGCCGTGACCTATAAGCCGTTGTCTGACAACGGCTGGCAGGAACTGGGCGCGAGCGATCCAGGTCTTGCATCCGGTGACTATAAACTGCAGGTCGGTGATTTAGATAACCGCAGCAGCTTGCAGTTCATCGATCCGAAAGGTCATACGCTGACTCAAAGCCAAAACGACGCACTGGTATCTGTCTTCCAGGCAGCGTTTAGCAAGTAAAAATACAGGGCTGGAGTAATCCGGCCCTTTTTTCTGATATGATACGCAAACGTGTGCGTCGACAGAAAAACGCGATTTTAGCGTTAATTCGCACGAAATTTGTTTGTCGGACACAGGTCGGGTAAGGCGTTCGCGCCGCATTCGGCAAAACATCCGGCACACCAGACAGCAAAAGATTTTAAAACGTTAATTCACACCCAGGAGTGATAAAGATGCAAAAGCAAGCTGAGTTGTATCGTGGTAAAGCGAAAACCGTATACAGCACGGAAAACCCGGATCTGTTGGTGCTCGAATTCCGCAATGATACGTCAGCAGGTGATGGCGCGCGCATTGAGCAGTTTGATCGCAAAGGTATGGTGAACAACAAGTTCAACTACTTCATTATGAGCAAACTGGCTGAAGCGGGTATCCCGACTCAAATGGAGCGTCTGCTCTCCGATACCGAATGTCTGGTGAAAAAGCTGGATATGGTGCCGGTTGAGTGTGTCGTACGTAACCGTGCTGCTGGCTCTCTGGTGAAACGTCTTGGAATTGAAGAAGGTATTGAGCTGAACCCGCCGCTGTTCGATCTGTTCCTGAAAAACGACGCCATGCATGACCCGATGGTTAACGAATCTTATTGCGAAACTTTTGGCTGGGTAAGCAAAGAGAATCTGGCGCGTATGAAAGAGCTGACTTACAAAGCGAACGACGTGCTGAAAAAACTGTTCGATGATGCCGGTCTGATTCTGGTCGACTTCAAGCTGGAGTTTGGTCTGTACAAAGGCGAAGTCGTGCTGGGCGATGAGTTCTCCCCGGACGGTAGCCGCCTGTGGGACAAAGAAACGCTGGAGAAAATGGACAAAGACCGTTTCCGCCAGAGCCTCGGTGGCCTGATTGAAGCCTATGAAGCCGTCGCCCGCCGCCTGGGTGTACAGCTGGACTGATTTTTCTGTTCATCATCTTGCCGTGCTGCTGGCACGGCAAGATGACCGCTCTTGTAAGACGTGAATTGAACGCTCATTCCTCCATCATTTCCTCCCGTTTTTCTGTGGTAATCTTCCTCTGAAGCACCTACGATCATCACTATAATGAATATATTGTTGAGGTATCTATGCGCTGGCAAGGGCGTCGTGAAAGTGACAATGTTGAAGACAGGCGAAACAGCTCTGGTGGTTCGTCAATGGGCGGTCCCGGTTTCCGTCTGCCAAGCGGTAAAGGTGGGTTGATTTTACTGGTAGTGGTGCTGGTTGCTGGCTACTATGGTGTTGATTTAACTGGGTTGATGACCGGACAGCCGATTTCCCAACAGCAATCAACGCGCTCAATTAGCCCAAATGAAGACGAAGCGGCAAAATTCACCTCGGTAATTCTGGCAACCACGGAAGACACCTGGGGGCAGCAATTCGAGAAAATGGGTAAGACTTATCAGCAACCGAAGCTGGTGATGTATCGCGGAATGACGCGCACCGGTTGCGGCGCCGGACAGTCCATTATGGGGCCGTTCTATTGCCCGGCGGATGGTACGGTCTATATCGATCTCTCTTTCTATGATGACATGAAAGACAAACTGGGCGCGGATGGTGATTTCGCTCAGGGATACGTTATCGCCCATGAAGTCGGTCATCATGTGCAGAAACTGTTAGGCATTGAACCGAAAGTTCGTCAATTGCAACAAAACGCGACGCAAGCGGAAGTGAACCGCTTGTCTGTGCGTATGGAACTCCAGGCTGATTGCTTTGCCGGTGTCTGGGGGCACAGTATGCAGCAACAAGGCGTTCTGGAAACTGGCGATCTGGAAGAGGCGCTGAATGCGGCGCAAGCCATCGGCGATGACCGCTTACAGCAGCAAAGTCAGGGGCGGGTAGTGCCGGACAGCTTTACTCATGGTACATCCCAACAACGCTATAGCTGGTTTAAACGTGGTTTCGACAGCGGCGATCCGGCACAATGCAATACTTTCGGTAAAAGCATTTAACTTTCGGGGCAGGGATGGCTGAACTGACCGCGCTACACACATTAACAGCGCAAATGAAACGCGAAGGGATTCGCCGCCTGTTGGTGTTGAGCGGGGAAGCGTGCTGGTGTTGTGAACATGCGCTTAAATTGCGTGACGCATTACCCGGCGACTGGCTGTGGGTATCGCCGCAGCCAACTTCTGAAAACCACTGTACGCCAGCGGCGCTACAAACTTTACTTGGGCGCGAGTTCCAGCATTCGGTATTCGATGCCCGCCAGGGCTTTGATGCCGCAGCCTTTGCGGCGCTTGGTGGAACGCTGAAAGCGGGCAGTTGGCTGGTTTTGTTACTCCCTGTATGGGAAGAATGGGAAAACCATCCCGATGCTGATTCGCTGCGCTGGAGTGATTGCGCCAATCCCATCGCTACACCGCATTTTGTCCAGCATCTCAAACGCGTACTTGTGGCAGATGACGACGCTATTCTCTGGCGACAAGACCAGCCACTAATGCTGGCGGATTTTGTTCCCCGCTCTGACTGGCAATCCGCTACCGGCGCACCGCAACCGGAACAACAACAGATACTACAGCAGCTTCTGACTATGCCACCGGGCGTGGCAGCGGTAACTGCTGCGCGCGGACGCGGTAAGTCGGCGCTGGCAGGGCAACTCATTTCCCGTATTGCGGGCAGTGCGATAGTCACTGCGCCTGCGAGAGCCGCAACGGATGTGCTGGCCCAGTTTGCCGGAGATAAGTTTCGTTTTGTTGCGCCGGATGCATTGCTGTTCAGTGAAGAAAAAGCCGACTGGCTGGTCATCGATGAAGCTGCTGCAATACCCGCCCCACTATTACATCAACTGGTATCACGCTTTCCGCGTACTTTGTTAACCACTACGGTGCAGGGCTATGAAGGCACCGGACGTGGCTTTTTGCTGAAATTTTGCGCCCGCTTCCCGCATTTGCAGCGTTTTGAATTGCAACAGCCGATCCGTTGGGCACAGGGGTGCCCTCTGGAAAAAGTGGTTAGCGAGGCACTGGTTTTTGACGATGAAACCTTCACGCGCGTACCCCAAGGCAACATCGTCATTTCTGCATTTGAACAGACTTTATGGCGAAGCGAGCCAGAAACGCCGTTAAAGGTTTACCAGTTATTGTCTGGTGCGCACTACCGGACTTCGCCGCTGGATTTACGACGGATGATGGACGCGCCGGGGCAACATTTTTTACAGGCGGCAGGCGAAAACGAGATCGCCGGGGCGCTGTGGCTGGTGGATGAAGGGGGATTATCTGAAGAACTGAGTCAGGCGGTCTGGGCAGGTTTTCGTCGCCCGCGTGGCAACCTGGTAGCTCAGTCGCTGGCGGCACACGGCAGCAATCCACTGGCGGCGACGTTACGCGGGCGGCGTGTCAGCCGCATTGCAGTCCATCCGGCGCGTCAGCGGGAAGGCACAGGGCAGCAACTTATTGCTGACGCAGTGCAATACATGCATAGCCTCGACTATCTTTCAGTGAGTTTTGGCTACACCGAGGAATTATGGCGTTTCTGGCAACGCTGCGGTTTTGTGCTGGTACGGATGGGCAATCATCGCGAAGCCAGCAGCGGCTGTTATACGGCGATGGCGCTGTTACCAATGAGCGAAGCGGGTAAACAACTGGCACAACGTGAGCATTATCGTTTACGCCGCGACGTGCAAATTCTCATGCAGTGGAATGGTGAAAGCATCCCGGTTGATCCGTTAAACGACATCATGCTTTCTGATGATGACTGGCTTGAACTGACCGGTTTTGCTTTCGCTCATCGTCCCCTTTTAACGTCGTTAGGTTGTTTAACACGCCTGCTGCAAACCAGTGAACTGGCATTACCGGCGCTGCGAGGACGGTTGCAGAAAAACATCAGCGACGCGCAGTTATGTACCACACTTAAACTTTCAGGCCGTAAGGCATTGCTGGTTCGCCAACGCGAAGAAGCCGCGCAGGCACTATTCGCACTTGATGATGTCCGCACTGAACGCCTGCGCAATCGCATAACACAATGGCAATTTTTTCACTGACTCCTTCAATTTTATCCCATGGTCATTGTGGGGCAGCGGCGTAAAATTAATGACATCAGTTAAGGAGTTCGCCATGAAACATGACCATTTTGTTGTTCAAAGCTCGGATAAACCTGCCCAACAGTTGTTACTGCTTTTCCACGGTGTCGGGGATAATCCGGTGGCAATGGGGGAAATCGGTAGCTGGTTTGCACCGTTGTTTCCAGATGCGCTGGTGGTAAGTGTCGGTGGTGCTGAGCCGAGCGGTAATCCGGCGGGGCGTCAATGGTTTTCGGTGCAGGGCGTAACGGAAGAGAATCGCCAGGCGCGGGTGGATGCCATCATGCCGACGTTTATTGAGACGGTACGCTACTGGCAGAAACAGAGCGGAGTAGGGGCTAACGCAACGGCGCTGATCGGTTTCTCACAAGGCGCGATTATGGCGCTGGAGAGCATTAAAGCCGAACCGGGTCTTGCCTCACGCGTCATCGCCTTTAACGGACGCTATGCCAGCCTGCCGGAAACAGCTTCTACTGCTACAACAATTCACCTGATCCACGGTGGTGAAGATCCGGTTATCGATCTGGCTCATGCGGTCGCGGCACAGGAAGCGTTAATTAACGCCGGTGGAGATGTGACGCTGGATATCGTGGAGGATTTAGGTCATGCGATCGATAATCGCAGTATGCAATTTGCCTTGGATCACTTGCGTTATACCATTCCGAAACATTACTTCGACGAAGCGTTAAGCGGCGGTAAGCCCGGCGATGATGATGTGATTGAAATGATGTAAAAGACAGGTGCCGGATGCGTAGGCCGGATAAGGCGTTCACGCCGCATCCGGCTATGATGCCTGATGCGACGCTGACGCGTCTTATCAGGCCTACGGTTGAGCGCCAGACATTATCCGGCCCCTCCAGCTTACTTCTTCGGTTGATCCTTCTTCGGCCAGTCGTCGTCATCGTCCCATTTATCGTTGAAATCACGATGCGGGGGAAGCTCCGGCTTGTTGGCGAGAAATTTCTTATGGTCGACGCGCTTGAGATCTTTGATCACATTCAGCAGCACGCCTACCAAAAAGACAATCACCAGAATCCACCAATATTTAGCCAGCCAGTCCATGCTTATTTCCTCTTGCAGAACCACTCATCAGGCGACGAGCTGTTCCATGATTCGTTGATACATACGGGCAAGTAGCTGCAGGTCGGCAGCGTTCACACATTCATTAATTTTATGAATAGTGGCATTGACCGGCCCAAGTTCCACCACCTGCGCCCCCATGCGGGCAATAAAGCGCCCATCGGACGTTCCGCCAGTGGTCAGTAGCTGCGGTTTAATTTCATTATAGTGCTCAACCGCGTTGACGACCGCATCCACCAGTTTACCGCGTGCAGTCAAAAATGGCTGCCCGGAAAGCCACCAATCGACCGTATAACGCAGTTGATGTTTTTCAAGCAGGGCAAGCACCTGTGCTTTGATCATCTCATCAGTAAGTTCGGTGCTAAAGCGGAAGTTAAACTGTACAAACAGCTCACCCGGAATGACATTATTACTGCCAGTACCTGCCTGAATATTGGCTATTTGCATACTGGTTGCCGGGAAAAATTCATTGCCCTGATCCCACTCGATAGCCACTAACTCATTGAGGAAAGGGGCTGCGCGATGCACAGGGTTATCTGCAAGGTGTGGGTAGGCCACATGACCCTGCACGCCATGAATAGTAAGGTTACAGGTCAACGATCCGCGACGGCCATTTTTCACTACATCACCGACCACTTCGATACTCGACGGTTCGCCAACCAGGCAGTAATCCAGCCGTTCACGGCGCGCCATTAAGGTTTCGACCACTTTGACCGTGCCGTTGTGGGCGCTGGCTTCTTCGTCTGAGGTGATCAGAAACGCCAGTCGACCTTTATGGTTGGGATGTTGCGCGACAAAGCGTTCTGCTGCTACCACCATCGCCGCCAGCGACCCTTTCATATCTGCCGCGCCGCGCCCGAATAACATACCGTCGCGAATGGTCGGTTCAAATGGTGGATTGATCCAACGGTCGGCATCGCCAGGCGGTACAACGTCGGTATGTCCGGCAAAGGCTAACGTTTCTCCCTGTCCACGCCACGCCCAAAAATTCTGCGTATCCGCAAAGTCCATGCGTTCGATGGTAAAACCGATCGCCTGTAAACGTTCGGTAATGATTGCCTGACATCCTGCGTCATCAGGACTTAAGGATGGGCGGCGAATAAGCTGCTGTGTCAGCTCAATAACCGGACACGACATAGACTACACCTCATAGGAAAAATTGCTGATAACTGGATTCACTGAAACCCAGCAGCATAGGCTTCCCTGGCGCGCAGAGCAATGGGCGTTTGATAATTGCAGGCATTTCAGTCATTAATGCCGCCGCAGAAGCCGCATCGGTGATTTTATTGCGCGTGGTATCATCCAGTTTACGCCAGGTAGTACCACGGGTGTTGAGTAACGCTTCCCAACCTAATTCGTTGATAAAACCGTTCAATAATTCGCTGTCCAGCCCATCAACGCGATAATCATGAAAACGATAGTCGATGTTATTGGTTTCCAGCCAACGGCGAGCCTTTTTAATGGTGTCACAATTTTTAATGCCGTAAAGTGTAACCATAATGAATCCTTTTTCGATTTATAAGAATAAATACTCATTTAACGGTCAATACATTTTCCCGGCAAATGAATATCAGGGAATATAACATTATTAAGGTGTTTCACTTAACAATTATTAAATAATTGTGAGCATTTTGAATGCAATTATTAAGAATATTCCCCTAGGTATCTGTATGTATTTCAAACAGAATTAAGCAAGTATTAGAATCCGTATGAATCTGTTGAAATGTTGCTTTGCATCACATAAAAATCCCTGTCTCAGGGCCATAGTATTTACATAGGTTTTGCCCCGGAGGTAGTAATCACTGCAATCGAATAAATTAGCTTCACCACGGTATATTGTTTCCGTAGAATACCCATAATTATAAGAGAGGTTGTTATGATTGAACGTGAACTGGGGAACTGGAAAGACTTTATCGAAGTTATGCTTCGCAAGTAATTGCCAGGACAGAAGGTAAAATGAAAGAACCTGATGAACAGGTTCTTTATCAGAAAGTTGAAAAAGGCGACACGTTGGCATGTCGCCTTTTTTATTGCTTATTCCGGACGTGGCTTCAGAGGGAAACGACGGCGTACCAGCACAAAGAACAGCGGCACGAAGTAAATCGCCAGAATGGTGGCGGAGATCATTCCCCCCATTACGCCAGTACCCACTGCATGTTGACCACCGGAACCGGCACCGCTGCTGATTGCCATCGGCAGTACGCCGAAGATAAACGCCAGCGAGGTCATCAGTATCGGGCGTAAACGCTGGCGGCAGGCATAAAGCGTCGCTTCAAACAGGTCGTGACCTTTTTGGTTCATCTCGTTAGCGAACTCGACAATGAGGATGGCGTTTTTCGCCGATAAACCAATGACCGTTAATAGACCCACCTGGAAGTAAACGTCGTTTTCCAGCCCGCGCATCCAGGTTGCCAGCAGCGCGCCGATGACCCCCAGCGGCACGACCAGCATTACGGAGAACGGCACCGACCAGCTTTCATACAGCGCCGCCAGACACAGGAATACCACCAGTAATGAAATGGCGTACAGCGCCGGAGCCTGCGCGCCAGAAAGCCGTTCCTGATACGACATCGCCGTCCACTCCAGGCCAAAGCCGTTTGGCAACTGCTTCACTAACGATTCCATAATATCCATCGCCGTACCGGTACTGACGCCCGGTGCGGCCTCCCCGACAATTTCCACTGCGGAATAGCCGTTATAACGTTCCAGACGGGGCGAACCTGTCTCCCAGCGGGAGGTCGCGAAGGCAGAGAAGGGCACCATCCCACCGTCTTTGTTACGCACATACCACAGGTTGATATCATCCGGCAGCATCCGATACGGTGCGGCGGCCTGCACATAGACTTTCTTCACGCGACCGCGATCCATAAAGTCATTTACATAGCTCGAACCCCACGCGGTTTGCAGCGTGTCGTTAATATCGTCAATAGCAACGCCCAGCGCCTGAGCTTTACGCTGGTCGATATCAATCTGTAACTGCGGACTGTCATCAAGACCGTTATGGCGCACGCGGGTTAATTCCGGATTTTCCGCCGCCAGCGCCAGCAACTGGTTACGTGCAGCCATCAGCGCATCGTGACCCGCTCCGGCGTGATCCTGCAACTCCATATCAAAACCCGCAGAACTGCCAAGACCGCTGATTGCCGGCGGGCTACTGGCGATAACCCGGGCTTCTTTAATCTTATTAAATTCTTTCGTTGCACGTTCGATAATGGCAAACGAAGTGCCGGTTTTACTGTCGCGCTCACTCCAGTCTTTCAGGCGGATAAACATACGCGCCACGTTTTGCCCGTTGCCGCCAGGGCCTGAACCGACCGTGGCAAATACCGACGTGATGTTGTCTTTCTCATGAGTGAAGTAATACTTCTCGATCTGTTCCACCACTTTCAGCGTCTGTTGCTGGGTCGAACCGCTGGGTAGCTGCACCGAGGTGGTGAACATGCCACGGTCTTCCAGTGGCAGGAAGGACGTCGGCAGACGCAGGAACAGAAACACCATACCGCCAAGCAGCAGGACATAAATCACAATCCAGCGCAGGCTGCGGTGGAGAATTTTCGCCACCCCTTTCTCGTAGCGTTCGGCGTTACGGTTGAACATCTGGTTAAACCAGGCAAAAAAGCCTTTCTGCCCGTGATGCTCACCTTTTTTTAGTGGTTTAAGTAGCGTGGCACATAGCGCCGGAGTGAGGATCATCGCCACCAGCACCGACAGCACCATCGCTGCAACAATGGTAATAGAGAACTGGCGATAGATAGCTCCGGTGGTGCCGCCAAAGAAGGCCATTGGCACAAATACCGCCGACAGCACCATCGCAATCCCGACCAGTGCCCCCTGGATTTGCCCCATCGATTTACGTGTAGCTTCGCGAGGAGTGAGTCCTTCCTCACTCATAATACGTTCGACGTTTTCCACCACCACGATGGCGTCATCCACCAGTAGACCAATCGCCAGCACCATCGCGAACATGGTTAAGGTGTTGACGCTGTAACCGAAGGCGTAAAGCACGGAGAAAGTGCCCATCAACACCACCGGCACGGCGATAGTTGGAATCAGCGTAGCGCGGAAGTTTTGCAGGAACAGATACATGACGAGGAAAACCAGCGCGATAGCTTCTAACAGGGTTTTCACCACGTCTTCAATGGAGGCTTTAACAAACGAGGTGGTTTCATACGCCACCTTGTATTCCAGCCCGGGAGGGAAGTATTGCGCCAGTTCGTCGAGCCGGTTCAGTACCAGCTTCGCTGTGGCCATTTCGTTCGCGCCGGAAGCCAGTTTTACCCCCAGACCGGAGGCTGGCTTGCCATTAAAGCGGCTAAGATAATCGTATTTCTCCGCCCCCATTTCGACGGTGGCGACATCGCCCAGTTTCACTTCCGAACCATCCTGATTTACCCGCAAGTTGATATCGCGGAACTGTTCAGGCGTTTGCAACAGCGACTGGGCGTTAATGGTAGCGTTCAATGCTTGTTTATCGACAGAAGGTGTACCGCCAAGCTGTCCGACCGCAATCTGCGCGTTCTGTGACTCAATGGCGTCGGTTACATCTTTAGCCGTCATCTGGAAGCTGTTCAGTTTTGCCGGATCAAGCCAGATACGCATCGAATACTGTGAACCGTAGGCGTCGATATCACCAACGCCGTTAACGCGGCTTAGCGGATCCTGAATATTACTGGCAACGTAGTCGGCAATATCCTGCTTATCCATCGAACCATCGGTAGAGACGAAGGCAATGGTCAGGATGTTAGTATCGCCGGTTTTACGTACTGTCACGCCCTGGTTTTGTACTGCCTGTGGGAGTTTACGCATGGCCGATTGCAGCTGGTTTTGTACCTGCTGCACCGCCTCGTCTGGGTCGGTGCCAGCTTTAAAACTTAAGGTGACTGATGCCTGACCGGTGCCGCTGCTTTGTGACGACATATACATCAGGTTATCGAGGCCAGTCATATTCTGCTCGATAACCTGGGTCACGGTGTTTTCCAGCGTCTGGGCCGATGCGCCGGGATAGTTAGCGGTCACTCGCACGTTCGGCGGCGCGAGATCCGGGTATTGTTCAACGGGCAATGAAAAAATAGCCAGGGTCCCTGTCAGACATAACAGGATTGCCAGTACCCAGGCAAAAATGGGGCGATCAATAAAGAAATTCGCCATTAAAAGAGGACCTCGTGTTTCTGCGTATCGTTGTAGGCTTGACTTGCTTCACTGTAGCGGCAAGGTACGAGCCAATCGTGGAGAAAAAAAGGAGATAATGTAAATTATCATTCCCTTTTATACTGAACCTTAAGTGCCCGTATTCTTTGGTCAACAAGAGGTATTACATCAGTTGACTTTCCTCACCCGCCGCAGAGCGAAAGCTAATACTCACTAACGTGCCGCCACCGGAAGGTTGTGAAAAAGTCAGCGTTCCGCCCAGTCGTTCCGCGCGCTCGCGCATAATATTCAAGCCATAATGGCCTTCAGGTTCTTTCGGTTCACCGATGCCAATCCCGTTATCACGAATATAGACCGTGTGATTGCCGTCCGGCGCGGTGACGCAGCTAACGGCGATTTCGCTGGCATTGGCGTGCTTCATCGCATTCAGCACCGCTTCGCGAATAATTTGCAACAAATGCACCTGCATTTGCGCATCCAGTGCCAGGGTTGGCAAGCGGCAGTCGAGGGTCAGTTTGGCGCTGGTTTGATTTTGTAACGTATCCAGCATTTCCCGCAGCGCGGAGGGAAGATCCGCCTGCTGCAGCGTCAGGCGGAAAGTGGTCAACAGCTCGCGTAACTGTCGATACGCATCATTCAATGCCTGAGAAAAATCGGCCATGATACTTTGTGCGGTGGCGTTATCTTCCGGTATCGAACGTTTCAGTAATGTTAACTGGATACGCAAATAAGAAAGCACCTGAGCCAGTGAGTCGTGCAATTCGCGGGCGATGGTCGCGCGTTCTTCCATCAACAGCAACTGCTGAAAATGTTTCTGTGCCTGATTAAAGTACAAACCGCGCCCCAGCATCGACGAAACGCTGTTAAGCAGCGGTTCGGAGGCCGACACGTTGCTGTTTTGCCAGTGCAGCTCGCCGTAAACTGTCTCTTGCATCGTCACCGGTAAAATCTGCATCGGCAGCTCAGGGTTTGGCTTTCCTTCACTAATCCGCCAGTTTTCACCGACATTCAATTCCAGATATTCAGCCGCTTCATTGTCGCGAACGATCTGCAAAATATGGCGGAAACAATGCACATCAATCTGGCTGGTGTTCAGCGCCTGCGAACACTGATACAACACCTCCAGACGGCGCTTGGCCTCGTGGAGATCGCGGGTTTTTTCTTCTACTGACGCTTCCAGCGAGCGGTACAATTTATGCAGTTCGCTCGACATCTGGTTAAAGGTTTTGGCCAGCAGTCCCAGCTCATTGGGCAGGCTGGTATCCAGCGGCGGTGAGCCGAACTGCCCGTGTTCAATACGCTGACTGGCGGTAACCAGCTGATTCAGTGGGGCAACGACCTGATGGCGTATGCGGCGCAGAGTAAAAAAGACCAGTGTGAAAATACCGATGCCGCCAGCCAGCGAAATCGCCACCACCAGCAACATTTTGCGCTCAGCGTAGTGCTGTAAAGCCAGCACGAACAGGTCTATCTGATTGACATAATTATCGATATTGGCCTGATACCACGGCAAATCACCCTTGCTGAGCCGATTATTCATCTCCAGCCAGTTGGCATTCAGATGCGCATAGCGGGTTTTTACTGCCTCTGGCACATACCAGACGTTGAGATTGGTTAATACCGGTGAATGCAGTGCCTGCTGGAACAGCTGACGATGCGCATTGAGTTGTGGACTGCCACTTTGCAAGTCGTAGCCCAGGCGGTAACTCTGCATACGCAGCGATCCGGCAATATTGATCGCCTCAGCGTCGCGCAAACTGCTCGCCAGAGTTAGCAGAGCGATACCCGTGGAAAGAATCGACAGCAGCACAATGTAAAAAAAGGCCCTGGCCAGACTGGCCGAGACGGGTCGTTTAACAATCACACGCGTCTTCTCCACATAAAATCATTAATGTTCCAGATTGTTGAAACGCAATTTAGTCAGTGATGGGATTATTTGATCTGCCACAGTTTATAGCGAAATAGTTACTTGTTCTGGGCACATGGACATTGCCGATTCCCCTGCAAGTCGGGTAATAACAACACTCATATAAAGAATAAGGTTTTTACAACCAAAAAAGAAGGTCGTTATGAATCGTTTTATTATGGCCAACAGTCAGCAATGTCTGGGTTGTCATGCTTGTGAAATTGCCTGTGTCATGGCTCACAATGATGAGCAACATGTCCTGAGCCAACACCATTTTCATCCCCGAATTACGGTTATCAAACATCAGCAGCAACGTAGTGCAGTGACCTGTCACCATTGCGAAGATGCGCCCTGTGCCCGTAGCTGCCCCAATGGCGCAATCAGCCATGTTGATGACAGCATTCAGGTCAATCAGCAAAAGTGTATTGGCTGTAAATCCTGTGTGGTGGCCTGTCCGTTTGGCACCATGCAGATTGTCCTGACACCCGTCACAGCGGGTAAAGTGAAAGCCACGGCACATAAATGCGACCTGTGCGCAGGGCGAGAAAACGGCCCCGCCTGTGTCGAAAACTGCCCGGCGGATGCGCTGCAACTGGTTACCGACGCCGCACTCTCCGGCATAGCGAAATCTCGCCGCTTGCGCACTGCACGTCAGGAACATCAACCGTGGCATACCAGTACAGCGGCACAAGAAATGCCGGTAATGAGTAAAGTCGAGCAAATGCAGGCAACGCCCGCGCGCGGCGAGCCGGATAAACTGGCAATTGAAGCGCGCAAAACCGGCTTTGATGAAATTTATCTGCCATTCCGCACCGACCAGGCACAACGGGAAGCCTCGCGCTGCCTGAAGTGCGGCGAGCATAGCGTCTGTGAATGGACCTGCCCGCTGCATAACCATATTCCGCAGTGGATTGAACTAGTGAAAGGCGGAAATATCGACGCCGCCGTCGAGCTTTCTCACCAGACCAACACCCTGCCGGAAATTACTGGACGCGTCTGTCCGCAAGACCGTTTGTGTGAAGGTGCCTGCACTATTCGCGATGAGCACGGCGCGGTAACTATCGGCAATATTGAACGCTACATTTCAGATCAGGCGCTGGCGAAAGGCTGGCGTCCTGACTTAAGCCATGTCACCAAAGTGGACAAGCGAGTGGCGATTATCGGTGCGGGTCCGGCAGGGCTGGCCTGTGCAGACGTCCTGACACGCAACGGCGTGGAGGTGACGGTATACGATCGCCATCCAGAAATCGGAGGCTTGCTCACCTTTGGCATTCCTTCTTTCAAACTGGATAAATCGCTGATGGCGCGCCGTCGGGAAATCTTCAGCAAAATGGGGATTCACTTCAAACTCAATTGTGAAGTGGGTAAAGATGTCTCTTTGGATTCGCTGCTCGAACAGTACGACGCAGTCTTCGTTGGCGTCGGCACTTACCGTTCCATGAAAGCGGGCTTACCCAATGAAGATGCGCCGGGCGTTTATGACGCGCTGCCGTTCCTTATTGCCAACACCAAACAGGTGATGGGGCTTGAAGAGCTACCGGAAGAGCCGTTTATCAATACCGCCGGGCTAAATGTCGTGGTACTGGGCGGCGGCGACACCGCGATGGACTGTGTGCGCACCGCACTGCGCCACGGCGCAAGTAACGTCACCTGTGCCTATCGTCGTGACGAAGCTAACATGCCCGGTTCGAAAAAAGAGGTGAAGAACGCCCGCGAAGAGGGGGCTAACTTCGAATTTAACGTCCAGCCAGTGGCGCTTGAGCTGAATGAGCAAGGTCACGTCTGCGGGATTCGTTTCCTGCGTACGCGTCTTGGCGAGCCGGATGCACAAGGGCGTCGGCGTCCGGTGCCGGTGGAAGGCAGTGAATTTGTCATGCCAGCCGACGCGGTGATTATGGCGTTTGGTTTTAATCCGCATGATATGCCGTGGCTTCAGTCACACGGTGTAACGGTGGATAAATGGGGGCGCATCGTGGCTGATGTTGAAAGTCAGTACCGTTACCAGACGACGAACCCGAAAATCTTCGCTGGTGGCGATGCCGTGCGCGGTGCGGATCTGGTGGTGACTGCAATGGCGGAAGGGCGCCATGCGGCGCAGGGAATCATTGACTGGCTGGGGATAAAATCAGTCAAATCTCACTAATTCCATCCGCAGACAAACCCGACTTCACAGCGTAAGATACTTGTTCATTTCGCGCTGTGGAGTCGGTATGACGCAACAAATCACCCTCATCAAAGACAAAATTCTCTCCGATAACTATTTCACCCTGCACAACATTACCTACGATCTCACCCGCAAAGATGGCGAAGTTATCCGCCATAAACGTGAAGTTTACGATCGCGGCAATGGCGCGACGATCCTCCTGTACAACGCGAAGAAAAAGACTGTAGTTCTGATTCGTCAGTTCCGCGTCGCGACCTGGGTTAATGGCAATGAAAGCGGGCAGTTGATTGAAACTTGTGCCGGGTTGCTGGACAACGACGAACCCGAAGTGTGCATTCGCAAAGAAGCGATTGAAGAGACGGGCTATGAGGTTGGCGAAGTACGCAAATTATTTGAACTGTACATGTCGCCTGGTGGTGTGACCGAGCTAATCCACTTTTTTATCGCCGAATACAGTGACAGTCAGCGTGCTAACGCGGGGGGCGGCGTCGAAGATGAAGATATTGAAGTGCTCGAGCTGCCGTTCAGCCAGGCGCTGGAGATGATCAAAACCGGCGAGATACGTGACGGTAAGACGGTGTTATTGCTTAATTATTTGCAATCGTCACATTTAATGGACTGAAAAATAACAATAATATTTCGTTGTTTATTATTGGCTCAATCCGATAAATCCGATTGAGCCGCGCTACCTGCGCAACGAAGATACGACTTGTGCTGTTTGTTTGAACTTCTGGGGTCGTACCGTCCATGCGCTATCGCATTTTCCTTCTCTTTTTTTTCGCTTTGTTGCCGACGTCTTTAGCGTGGGCAGCACCAGCGCAACGGACGTTTTCTGACTGGCAGGTCACCTGTAACAACCAAAATTTCTGCGTAGCGCGCAACACAGGCAATCATAATGGACTGGTGATGACTCTCAGTCGCAGTGCTGGGGCGCATACCGATGCCGTTTTGCGTATTGAGCGCGGCGGGTTGAAGTCGCCGGATGCGTCGGAAGAGGCGATAGCGCCACGACTGCTGTTAGATGGTGAGCCGCTGGCGTTAAGCGGGGACAAGTGGCGGATTTCGCCGTGGTTATTAGTGACCGATGATACAGAGACCATCACCGCGTTTTTGCAGATGATTCAGGAAGGGAAGGCAATTACCTTACGCGACGGCGCTCAGACCATTTCTCTTAATGGATTAAAAGCGGCGTTGTTGTTTATTGATGCCCAGCAAAAGCGCGTGGGTAGTGAAACTGCGTGGATCAAGAAAGGGGATGAGCCGCCACTCAGCGTGCCGCCTGCGCCTGCGCTGAAAGAGGTTGCGGTAGTTAACCCAACGCCGACACCACTCTCACTCGAAGAACGTAACGATTTACTGGATTATGGAAACTGGCGGATGAATGGTCTGCGTTGTTCGCTTGATCCGTTGCGTCGTGAGGTGAATGTCACTGCGCTGACCGATGATAAAGCATTGATGATGATTAGCTGTGAGGCGGGCGCCTATAACACCATTGATCTGGCGTGGATAGTGTCGCGTAAAAAGCCGCTGGCCTCGCGTCCGGTACGGTTACGTTTGCCGTTCAACAACGCTCAGGAAACGAATGAACTGGAGCTGATGAACGCGACATTTGATGAAAAATCGCGTGAACTGGTGACGTTAGCGAAAGGCCGTGGATTAAGTGATTGTGGTATTCAGACTCGCTGGCGCTTTGACGGCCAGCGTTTTCGTCTGGTGCGTTACGCCGCCGAACCGACCTGCGATAACTGGCATGGGCCAGACGCCTGGCCCACGCTTTGGATCACGCGTTGAGTGCCATCTGGCGGATGCGGCGTAAACGCCTTATCCGCCCTACGGTCCGGCGCGGTTTGTAGGCCTAATAAGACGCGTTAGCGTCGCATCAGGCAAACCGGCATCAGGCACCTTTCACTCCCAGTACCTTATGCGCTTTTGCCACAATATTCTCGGCGGTAAAGCCAAAGAACGGGAACAATTTATCCGCCGGAGCAGATTCGCCATAACCCGTCATCCCGACAATCGCACCTTTCAGGCCGACGTATTTGTACCAGTAGTCGGCGATGCCTGCTTCCACTGCCACGCGAGCCGCAACGTTAGAAGGCAACACCGACTCCCGATATTCCTCATCCTGGGCGTCGAAAATATCGGTCGAGGGCAGGGAAACCACGCGAACATTGCGACCTTCTCCCGCTAATTTCTCCGCCGCTTGCAGGGTGATTTCCATCTCTGAACCGGTAGCAATCAAAATAATATCCGGCTTGCCGCCGCTGTCTTTCAGCACATAACCGCCACGGGCAATCTCTTTTACCTGATCCGGCGTACGTTCCACCTGCGCCAGATTCTGCCTTGAGAGGATCAGCGCCGTCGGCCCGTTGTGGCGCTCAACCGCCAGCTTCCAGCCCACCGCTGCTTCCACCTGATCGCACGGTCGCCAGGTGCTGAAATTCGGTGTTAAGCGCAAACTGGCCAGTTGTTCAACCGCCTGGTGCGTCGGGCCATCTTCGCCCAGACCAATCGAGTCATGGGTATAAACCATAATCTGCCGCGCTTTCATCAGCGCCGCCATCCGCGCGGCGTTGCGGGCGTATTCAACAAACATCAGGAACGTCGCGGTATACGGTACAAATCCACCGTGGTGCGCGATGCCGTTGGCGATGGCGGTCATACCAAATTCACGTACCCCGTAGTGAATATAATTCCCTGCCAGATCTTCCTTCAGCGACACAGAACCTTTCCAGATGGTGAGGTTACTGGGAGCCAGATCCGCCGAACCGCCGAGCAGTTCCGGCAGCATAGAGCCGTAAGCGTTAAGCGTATTTTGCGACGCCTTACGGGTAGCGATTTTCGCCGGATTTGCCTGCAACTCATTGATATATTTCTGAGTCGTTTTCTCCCAGTCTTTCGGCAAACCACCACTCATCCGGCGGGTAAACTCTTCTGCCAGTTGCGGATGAGCCTTTTTATACGCGGCAAACTTCTCATTCCAGCTCTGCTGCGCTTTTTCGCCTTTTTCGCGGGCATCCCAGGCGTGATAAATCTCTTTGGGGATCTCAAATGGCGGATGGTGCCAGCCCAGTTTTTGCCGTGCCAGCGCCACTTCTTCTTCACCCAACGGTGCGCCGTGCGCCTCTTCTTTACCCGCTTTATTAGGCGAACCAAAGCCAATTACCGTGCGGCAGATAATCAACGACGGTTTATCTTTCACGCTTTGCGCTTCGAGAATCGCTTGCTTCACCGCCTGCGGATCGTGACCGTCGATTTCATGGACAACATGCCAGTGATAGGCTTCAAAGCGTTTTGCCGTATCGTCGGTAAACCAGCCTTCGGTTTCACCATCAATGGAAATACCGTTGTGGTCGTAAAAGCCAATCAACTTGCCCAGCCCCAGCGTTCCCGCCAGCGAACAGACTTCGTGGGAAATACCTTCCATCAGGCAACCGTCGCCCATAAACACATAAGTGAAGTGATCGACAATCTCATGGTCCGGTTGGTTAAACTGCGCCGCCAGCGTGCGCTCCGCTATCGCCAGTCCGACCGCGTTCGCCAGCCCTTGCCCCAGCGGTCCCGTGGTGGTTTCTACGCCTGGCGTATAGCCAAGCTCCGGATGTCCTGGGGTTTTCGAATGCAACTGACGGAAGTTCTTCAGCTCTTCCAGCGGCAGGTCGTAACCGGTCAGATGCAGCAAACTGTAGAGCAGCATCGACGCGTGACCGTTGGAGAGAATAAAGCGGTCGCGATCATACCAGGTCGGGTCGGTGGGGTTATGTTTAAGAAAGTCGTTCCACAGCACTTCGGCAATATCGGCCATGCCCATTGGCGCGCCGGGATGACCAGAATTGGCTTTTTGCACCGCATCCATACTGAGCGCGCGAATCGCATTGGCAAGGTCTTTTCGGGACATATAACACTCCGTGGCTGGTTTATAGTTTGGCGGCAAGAAGATCTTCCAGTTTGCGTTGATCAACGGCGAACAGGCGGATGCCTTCAGACAGTTTTTCTACTGCCATCGCATCCTGATTGTGCTCCCAACGGAACTCCGCTTCGCTCATGGGGGCAGGGCGTGGGAACGTCTGAGAAGGCGGGATCAATTTGCGGACGACTGGCGAGACTTTTTCCTGCAACTCTTTCAGCAAGTTCGGTGCGATAGTCAGACGATCGCAACCGGTTAAAGCGAGGATTTGCTCGGTACGGCGGAAACTTGCGCCCATCACAATGGTTTCATAGCGGTGCTGCTTGAAATAGTCGTAGATATTACGCACCGATTTGACGCCCGGATCTTCTTCCACCACATACGGGTCCAGCGGCTTGCGCGCCTGATACCAGTCATAAATACGCCCGACAAACGGCGAAATCAGAAAAACGCCAGCTTCTGCACAGGCGCGCGCCTGTGCAAAGGAAAACAGCAGCGTCAAATTGCAATTAATACCTTCTTTTTCCAGCTCTTCTGCCGCGCGAATTCCTTCCCAGGTTGAAGCCAGTTTGATCAGAATGCGTGATTTCTCAACGCCCTGCTGCTGGTACAAATCAACCAGATGACGCGCTTTCTCAATACTCTTTTCTTTATCAAAAGAGAGGCGTGCGTCAACTTCTGTCGATACACGACCGGGTACGATTTTGAGAATTTCTGTACCGAAATTGACCGCCAGCTTATCGCAGGCAGCTACCACTTGTTGTTCCTGCGTTTGACCATTTTTTTTACCCCAGGCGATAGCATCGTCTATTAAATGCTCATATTGTGATAATCCGGCAGCCTTGAGTAATAACGAAGGATTGGTGGTGGCATCCTGAGGATGATAATGGCGAATGGACTCAATATCGCCGCTGTCTGCCACGACAGTGGTGAACTGTTTGATGCCGTCTAACTCGTTCATAGGAAATACTCCTTGAAAAGTAAAGTGTTAGGTGAGTGCGTTAATTCACACTTCTGAGAAATTTCGCTAATCGCATCAAAAAAGCATAGCAGACAGGCATGGTATTGCTGGATTAAGCAGGTAACATCAGTGTTATAGGATT
Organism: Escherichia sp. 93.1518; assembly: GCF_013368915.2. Classification (NCBI taxonomy): domain Bacteria; kingdom Pseudomonadati; phylum Pseudomonadota; class Gammaproteobacteria; order Enterobacterales; family Enterobacteriaceae; genus Escherichia; species Escherichia sp. 93.1518. The sequence goes on along the minus strand of NZ_JABWMT020000007.1, from coordinate 46,125 downwards.
ATTGCCAAAATATTATTTTGATGAGGAGAGTTTGGACTTGCTCAAAGTCTGAAAGCTCCGGCAAGGTAATAATGTGCGCCATGTTGTGGGCTGAGGCAGTTGCCCGCTCATTTTTGTGAACGTTACGTGAAAGGAACAACCAAATGGATGACCAGTTAAAACAAAGTGCACTTGATTTCCATGAATTTCCAGTTCCAGGAAAAATCCAGGTTTCTCCTACTAAACCTCTGGCAACGCAGCGCGATCTGGCGCTGGCCTACTCACCTGGCGTCGCCGCGCCTTGTCTTGAAATCGAGAAAGATCCGTTAAAAGCCTACAAATATACTGCGCGCGGTAACCTGGTGGCGGTGATCTCCAACGGTACGGCGGTGCTGGGGTTAGGCAACATTGGCGCGCTGGCAGGCAAACCGGTGATGGAAGGCAAGGGCGTTCTGTTTAAGAAATTCGCCGGGATTGATGTGTTTGACATTGAAGTCGATGAGTTGGACCCGGACAAATTTATCGAAGTGGTCGCTGCGCTGGAACCGACCTTTGGCGGCATCAACCTCGAAGACATTAAAGCGCCAGAATGCTTCTATATTGAGCAAAAACTGCGCCAGCGAATGAACATTCCGGTATTCCACGACGACCAGCACGGAACGGCAATCATCAGCACCGCCGCTATCCTCAACGGATTGCGCGTGGTAGAGAAAAACATCTCCGACGTGCGGATGGTGGTTTCCGGCGCGGGGGCGGCCGCAATCGCCTGTATGAACCTGCTGGTGGCACTGGGGCTGCAAAAACATAACATCGTGGTTTGTGACTCGAAAGGCGTTATCTATCAGGGGCGAGAGCCGAACATGGCGGAAACCAAAGCCGCTTACGCGGTGGTGGATGACGGTAAACGTACCCTCGACGATGTAATTGAAGGCGCGGATATTTTCCTTGGCTGTTCCGGTCCGAAAGTGCTGACACAGGAGATGGTGAAGAAAATGGCTCGCGCGCCGATGATCCTGGCGCTGGCGAATCCGGAACCGGAAATTCTGCCGCCGCTGGCGAAAGAAGTGCGCCCGGATGCCATCATCTGTACTGGTCGTTCCGACTACCCGAACCAGGTTAACAACGTCCTTTGCTTCCCGTTCATTTTCCGTGGCGCACTGGACGTTGGCGCAACCGCTATTAATGAAGAGATGAAACTGGCGGCGGTACGTGCGATTGCTGAACTGGCTCATGCGGAACAGAGCGAAGTGGTTGCTTCTGCCTATGGCGATCAGGATCTGAGCTTTGGCCCGGAATACATCATTCCTAAACCGTTCGATCCGCGTCTGATCGTCAAGATTGCGCCAGCGGTGGCAAAAGCGGCAATGGAGTCTGGTGTGGCGACGCGTCCGATTGCCGATTTTGACGTCTACATCGACAAACTGACCGAGTTCGTTTACAAAACCAACCTGTTTATGAAGCCGATCTTCTCCCAGGCTCGCAAAGCGCCGAAGCGCGTGGTGCTGCCGGAAGGGGAAGAGGCGCGCGTTTTGCACGCGACTCAGGAACTGGTAACGCTGGGACTGGCGAAACCGATTCTTATTGGTCGTCCGAACGTAATCGAAATGCGCATTCAGAAGCTGGGCTTGCAGATCAAAGCAGGCGTTGATTTTGAGATCGTCAATAACGAATCCGATCCGCGCTTTAAAGAGTACTGGAGCGAATACTTCCAGATCATGAAACGTCGTGGGGTCACTCAGGAACAGGCGCAGCGTGCGCTGATCGGTAACCCGACAGTGATCGGCGCGATTATGGTTCAGCGTGGTGAAGCCGATGCGATGATCTGCGGTACGGTGGGGGATTATCACGAACACTTCGGCGTGGTGAAAAATGTGTTTGGTTATCGCGATGGCGTTCACACCGCTGGCGCAATGAACGCGCTGCTGCTGCCGAGTGGTAACACCTTTATTGCTGACACTTACGTCAACGATGATCCAGACGCAGAAGAGCTGGCGGAGATCACGCTGATGGCGGCAGAAACTGTCCGTCGTTTCGGTATTGAGCCTCGCGTTGCCTTACTGTCGCACTCCAACTTCGGTTCTTCAAACTGCCCGTCGTCCAGCAAAATGCGTAAAGCTCTGGAACTGGTCAGGGAGCGTGCGCCAGAACTGATGATTGATGGCGAAATGCACGGTGATGCGGCGCTGGTGGAAGCGATTCGCAACGACCGGATGCCGGACAGCCCCCTGAAAGGTTCCGCCAATATTCTGGTGATGCCGAATATGGAAGCTGCCCGTATTAGTTACAACTTACTACGTGTTTCCAGCTCAGAAGGCGTTACCGTCGGCCCGGTGCTGATGGGCGTGGCGAAACCGGTTCACGTATTAACGCCAATCGCATCGGTACGTCGTATCGTCAACATGGTGGCGCTGGCCGTGGTTGAAGCGCAAACCCAGCCGCTGTAATTCTTTCTTAACTCTTACGCTTACCCTGAATATTCAGGGTAAGCGGTTTATCGCAATATATCAGAAGGGATTATTACTTGTTTTTCGAATAATAAAGCGCGCCCTATAAAAATAAATCAATATCAATTTAATTATATTCATGTGCTGTACATGAAAATTTATGCATTAGATAAAATATCTCTCCATTCTTAGTGATCTACCTCACCTTTTAAACTCCCTTGCCGAATTTTGTTATTTACTCTGACGAAAAATTGTCACGATAGCGCCAGATTTTTCACAGGCGGCGACTCATGGATAAAGAACGCATCATTCAGGAATTTGTTCCCGGTAAACAGGTCACGCTGGCGCATTTAATTGCGCATCCCGGCGAGGAGCTGGCGAAGAAAATCGGTGTTCCCGATGCTGGCGCAATCGGCATTATGACGCTAACTCCCGGTGAAACAGCGATGATCGCCGGCGATTTAGCACTGAAAGCCGCCGATGTGCATATCGGTTTTCTTGACCGTTTTAGCGGCGCGCTGGTGATTTATGGCTCGGTGGGCGCGGTAGAAGAAGCGTTATCACAAACTGTCAGCGGTTTAGGGCGCTTATTAAATTATACGCTTTGTGAAATGACCAAAAGTTAATGCGAGGCATTCATGAAACGAATTGCGTTTGTGGGTGCTGTCGGAGCCGGAAAGACAACGTTATTTAATGCGTTGCAGGGAGATTATACCCTCGCGCGAAAAACGCAGGCTGTGGAATTTAATGATAAGGGTGATATTGATACGCCAGGTGAATATTTTAGCCATCCCCGCTGGTATCACGCCTTAATTACCACGCTACAGGATGTGGACATGCTGATATATGTCCATGGCGCGAATGACCCGGAAAGTCGATTACCTGCCGGGTTGCTGGATATTGGCGTCACTAAACGGCGAATCGCCGTCATCAGTAAAACGGACATGCCGGATGCTGACGTCGCCGCAACGCGACAGTTATTGCGCGAGACTGGCTTTGAAGAGTCGATTTTCGAGTTAAACAGCCACGACCCGCAAAGCGTGCAGCAACTGGTGGATTATCTGGCATCTCTCACCGAACAGGAGGAAGCAGGTGAAAAAACTCATCACAGCGAATGATATTCGTGAAGCACATGCGCGCGGCGAACAGGCACTGTCCGTGGTTCTGCGCGCCAGCATTATCACCCCGGAAGCGCGAGAAGTAGCGGATCTACTGGGGTTTACCATCAACGAATGCGATGAATCGACACCGGTAACGGCGTCCGTTCCTGCCAGCGCGCCTGCCGATAAAACCGAAAGCCAGCGTATCCGCGAAACCATCATCGCCCAGCTACCAGAAGGCCAGTTTACCGAAAGCCTGGTTGCGCAGCTGATGGAAAAAGTGATGAAGGAAAAGCAGTCGCTGGAGCAGGGCGCAATGCAGCCGAGCTTTAAATCAGTGACCGGCAAAGGCGGCATCAAAGTTATTGATGGCGGTAGCGTGAAGTTTGGTCGTTTTGACGGCGCGGAACCTCAATGCGTCGGGTTGACCGATCTGGTTACCGGAGATGACGGCAGCAGCATGGCTGCGGGTTTTATGCAGTGGGATAACGCCTTCTTCCCGTGGAAGCTGAACTACGACGAAATCGACATGGTACTGGAAGGTGAACTGCACGTTCGCCACGAAGGCGAAACCATGATCGCCAAAGCAGGTGACGTGATGTTTATCCCGAAAGGCTCCAGCATCGAATTTGGTACGACATCCAGCGTGAAATTCCTGTATGTCGCCTGGCCGGCGAACTGGCAATCCCTATGAAAGATTTCATCACCGAAGCATGGCTAAGAGCGAACCATACGCTCAGCGAAGGCGCAGAGATCCATCTCCCTGCGCACAGTCGCCTGACGCCCTCTGCCCGGGAGTTACTGGAAAGCCGCCATCTGCGCATCAAGTTCATTGACGAGCAGGGCAGCCTGTTTGTTGACGATGAACAACAGCAGCCGCAACGCGTTCACGGGTTGACCAGTAGCGATGAACATCCGCAGGCGTGCTGCGAACTGTGCCACCAGCCGGTGGCAAAAAAGCCGGATACGCTGACCCACCTGTCGGCGGAAAAAATGGTCGCTAAAAGCGATCCGCGCCTCGGTTTTCGCGCTGTTCTCGACAGCACCATTGCGCTGGCCGTGTGGCTGCAAATTGAACTGGCGGAACCGTGGCAGCCGTGGCCGGCGGATATCCGTTCGCGTCTTGGCAACATTATGCGCGCCGATGCGCTGGGAGAACCGCTGGGCTGCCAGGCGATTGTCGGGCTTTCTGACGAAGACCTGCATCGGCTTTCCCATCAGCCGCTGCGTTATCTCGACCACGATCATCTGGTGCCGGAAGCCAGCCACGGACGCGATGCGGCGTTGCTGAATCTTCTACGCACCAAAGTGCGTGAAACCGAGACGGTAGCGGCGCAGGTGTTTATTACCCGCAGTTTTGAAGTATTACGCCCGGACATCTTGCAGGCGCTGAACCGCCTTTCCAGCACGGTTTACGTGATGATGATCCTGAGCGTGACGAAGCAGCCGCTAACGGTGAAGCAGATCCAACAACGACTGGGAGAAACGCAATGATTATTGAACGTTGTCGTGAACTGGCGTTGCGAGCGCCCGCCAGAGTGGTATTTCCGGACGCGTTAGACCAGCGTGTACTGAAAGCCGCGCAATATTTACATCAACAAGGTCTGGCGTCGCCTGTTCTGGTCGCCAATCCGTTTGAACTTCGTCAGTTTGCGCTCAGTCACGGCGTGGCGATGGACGGGCTGCAGGTGATTGATCCACATGGCAACCTCGCAATGCGAGAAGAATTTGCCCATCGCTGGCTCGCCCGTGCAGGCGATAAAACGCCGCCGGACGCGCTGGATAAACTCACCGACCCGCTGATGTTCGCCGCCGCAATGGTCAGCACCGGTAAAGCGGATGTCTGTATCGCGGGCAACCTCTCTTCCACGGCGAATGTGCTGCGTGCCGGATTACGCATTATTGGTTTGCAGCCGGGCTGTAAAACGCTCTCCTCCATTTTCCTGATGCTGCCGCAGTACAGCGGCCCCGCGTTGGGCTTTGCCGATTGTAGCGTGGTGCCACAGCCGACGGCAGCGCAACTGGCGGATATCGCCCTTGCCAGCGCCGACACCTGGCGGGCTATCACCGGAGAAGAGCCGCGCGTAGCGATGCTGTCGTTTTCCAGCAACGGCAGCGCCCGTCACCCTTGCGTTGCTAACGTTCAGCAGGCGACCGAAATCGTCCGGGAACGCGCGCCACAGCTGGTGGTGGATGGCGAGTTGCAGTTTGACGCCGCCTTCGTGCCGGATGTCGCGGCGCAAAAAGCACCTGCCAGCCCGCTACAGGGCAAAGCGAATGTAATGGTTTTTCCGTCGCTGGAGGCAGGAAATATTGGCTACAAAATCGCACAACGACTCGGCGGATATCGTGCCGTCGGACCGTTGATACAAGGACTTGCCGCGCCGCTGCACGATCTCTCTCGTGGTTGTAGCGTGCAGGAAATTATCGAGCTGGCGCTGGTGGCAGCCGTACCGCGCCAGACAGAAGTGAACCGCGAAAGCAGTTTACAAACACTGGTTGAATGAACGGTCCCGTTCTGGACCCTTATAAAGAGGAAAACACAATGGAAGCATTAGGAATGATCGAAACCCGGGGCCTGGTTGCACTGATTGAGGCTTCTGACGCGATGGTGAAAGCTGCGCGCGTCAAACTGGTCGGCGTGAAGCAGATTGGCGGCGGCCTGTGTACTGCAATGGTTCGCGGTGATGTTGCAGCCTGTAAAGCGGCGACCGATGCCGGTGCCGCAGCGGCACAGCGTATTGGCGAGCTGGTATCTGTCCACGTTATCCCGCGTCCTCATGGTGACCTGGAAGAAGTCTTCCCGATCGGCCTGAAAGGCGACAGCAGCAACCTGTAATCACCCTGTGTGACGTCGACTCGGGCGTCACGCTCTCTCCTTTTTCATTTTACCTTCCACGGAGGGTAGGGGGAGCTTTTACCTGAAATACGCCACGGAGGCGGGTATGAAACTGGCAGTCGTCACTGGACAAATTGTTTGTACCGTACGCCATCACGGGCTGGCGCATGACAAATTGCTGATGGTGGAAATGATTGATTCACAGGGAAATCCTGACGGGCAGTGTGCCGTCGCCATCGACAATATTGGCGCGGGAACCGGGGAGTGGGTGTTGCTGGTGAGCGGCAGTTCCGCCCGCCAGGCGCATAAAAGCGAAACGTCACCGGTCGATCTGTGCGTGATTGGCATCGTCGATGAAGTGGTGTCTGGCGGTCAGGTAATTTTCCACAAATAAGGCAGAACATCATGAATCAACAGGATATTGAACAGGTGGTGAAAGCGGTACTGCTGAAAATGCAAAGCAGTGACGCGCCGTCCGCCGCCATTCATGAAATGGGCGTTTTTGCTTCCCTGGATGACGCCGTTGCGGCAGCTAAAGTTGCCCAGCAAGGCTTAAAAAGCGTGGCGATGCGCCAGTTAGCCATTGCTGCCATTCGTGAAGCAGGCGAAAAACACGCCAGAGAGTTAGCGGAACTTGCCGTCAGTGAAACAGGCATGGGTCGCGTTGAAGATAAATTTGCCAAAAACGTTGCTCAGGCGCGCGGTACGCCGGGCGTAGAGTGCCTCTCTCCGCAGGTGCTGACGGGCGACAACGGCCTGACGTTAATTGAAAACGCGCCCTGGGGCGTGGTGGCTTCGGTGACGCCTTCCACTAATCCGGCGGCAACCGTGATTAATAACGCCATCAGCCTGATTGCTGCGGGCAACAGCGTCATTTTTGCCCCGCATCCGGCGGCGAAAAAAGTCTCTCAGCGGGCGATTACGCTGCTCAACCAGGCGATTGTCGCCGCAGGCGGGCCAGAAAACTTACTGGTGACTGTGGCAAATCCAGATATCGAAATCGCGCAACGCTTGTTTAAGTTTCCGGGCATTGGCCTTTTGGTGGTGACCGGCGGCGAGGCGGTGGTGGAAGCGGCGCGTAAACACACCAATAAACGTCTGATTGCCGCAGGTGCTGGCAACCCGCCGGTGGTGGTGGATGAAACCGCTGACCTCGCCCGTGCCGCTCAGTCCATCGTCAAAGGCGCTTCTTTCGATAACAACATTATTTGTGCCGATGAAAAGGTACTGATTGTCGTCGATAGCGTAGCCGATGAACTGATGCGTCTGATGCAAGGCCAGAACGCGGTGAAACTGACCGCAGAGCAGGCGCAACAGCTACAACCGGTGTTGCTGAAAAATATCGACGAGCGTGGAAAAGGCACCGTCAGCCGTGACTGGGTAGGTCGCGATGCGGCGAAAATCGCGGCGGCAATCGGCCTGAACGTGCCGCAAGAAACACGATTGCTGTTTGTGGAAACCACCGCAGAACATCCGTTTGCCGTGACCGAACTGATGATGCCGGTGCTGCCGGTGGTGCGTGTCGCCAACGTGGCGGATGCCATTGCGCTGGCGGTGAAACTGGAAGGCGGTTGCCACCACACGGCGGCAATGCACTCGCGCAACATCGACAATATGAACCAGATGGCGAACGCCATTGATACCAGCATTTTCGTCAAGAACGGACCGTGCATTGCCGGGCTGGGGTTGGGTGGGGAAGGCTGGACCACCATGACCATCACCACGCCAACCGGTGAAGGGGTAACCAGCGCACGGACGTTTGTCCGTCTGCGTCGTTGTGTATTAGTCGATGCGTTTCGCATTGTTTAAGGAGTAACCGATGGCGCACGACGAACAATGGCTCACCCCACGTCTGCAAACAGCGGCAACGCTGTGTAACCAGACGCCCGCCGCGACGGAATCTCCGCTGTGGCTGGGGGTGGATCTGGGCACCTGCGATGTGGTGTCGATGGTTGTTGACCGCGAAGGTCAGCCGGTGGCGGTATGCCTCGACTGGGCTGATGTGGTTCGCGACGGCATCGTCTGGGATTTCTTTGGTGCAGTCACCATTGTTCGTCGCCATCTCGACACCCTCGAGCGGCAATTCGGTCGCCGTTTTAGCCATGCGGCGACGTCATTTCCTCCGGGTACTGACCCGCGTATTTCCATCAACGTGCTGGAATCTGCCGGACTGGAAGTGAGCCATGTGCTGGATGAGCCAACGGCGGTGGCGGATTTGCTGCAACTGGATAACGCCGGCGTAGTGGATATCGGTGGCGGCACCACCGGTATTGCCATCGTGAAACAGGGCAAAGTGACCTACTCGGCGGATGAAGCCACCGGCGGGCATCACATCTCTCTGACTCTCGCCGGAAATCGTCGTATTCCGCTGGAAGAGGCGGAGCAGTACAAGCGGGGTCACGGCGAAGAGATTTGGCCTGCGGTGAAACCGGTGTACGAAAAAATGGCGGACATTGTCGCGCGGCATATCGCGGGGCAGGGCATTACTGATTTATGGCTGGCAGGCGGCTCCTGTATGCAACCGGGCGTGGCGGAACTGTTTCGCAAACAATTCCCGGCATTACAGGTGCATTTACCGCAGCACAGTCTGTTTATGACCCCGTTGGCGATTGCCAGTAGCGGGCGAGAGAAGGCGGAGGGGATCTATGCATGAATTGCAAACGGCGCTCTTTCAGGCGTTCGATACCCTGAATCTGCAACGGGTAAAAACATTTAGCGTTCCACCGGTGACGCTTTGCGGTTCGGGCGCGGTGAGCAGTTGCGGACAGCAAGCGCAAACGCGCGGGTTGAAACATCTGTTCGTGATGGCAGACAGCTTTTTGCATCAGGCGGGAATGACCGCTGGGCTGACGCGTAGCCTGGCGGTAAAAGGTATCGCCATGACGCTCTGGCCATGTCCGGTGGGCGAACCGTGCATTACCGACGTGTGTGCGGCTGTAGCGCAACTGCGTGAATCGGGGGGTGATGGGGTGATTGCGTTTGGCGGTGGATCGGTGCTCGATGCGGCGAAAGCCGTGGCGTTGCTGGTGACGAACCCCGATAGCACGCTGGCAGAGATGTCAGAAACCCGCGTTCTGCAACCGCGCCTGCCGCTGATAGCCATTCCTACTACCGCCGGAACCGGCTCTGAAACGACCAACGTAACGGTGATTATCGACGCGGTGAGCGGGCGCAAGCAGGTGTTAGCACATGCCTCGCTGATGCCGGATGTGGCGATCCTCGACGCCGCGCTAACCGAAGGCGTGCCGTCGCATGTGACGGCGATGACCGGCATCGACGCGTTAACCCATGCCATTGAAGCGTACAGCGCGCTGAACGCTACACCGTTTACCGACAGTCTGGCGATTGGCGCCATTGCGATGATTGGTAAATCGTTGCCGAAAGCGGTGGGTTACGGGCACGACCTTGCCGCGCGCGAAAGTATGTTGCTCGCATCATGCATGGCGGGAATGGCGTTTTCCAGTGCGGGGCTTGGGTTATGCCACGCGATGGCGCATCAGCCGGGGGCGGCGCTGCATATTCCGCACGGTCTGGCGAATGCCATGCTGCTGCCAACGGTGATGGAGTTTAACCGGATGGTATGCCGCGAACGTTTTAGCCAGGTAGGCAGGGCGCTGCGAACTAAAAAATCCGACGAGCGTGATGCTATTAACGCGGTTAGTGAGCTGATTGCGGAAGTTGGGATTGGTAAACGACTGGGCGATGTTGGTGCGACATCTGCGCATTACGGCGCATGGGCACAGGCCGCGCTGGAAGATATTTGTCTGCGCAGCAACCCGCGTACCGCCAGCCTGGAACAGATTGTCGGCCTGTACGCAGCAGCACAATAAATGCCGGATGCGACGCTTGCCGCGTCTTATCCGGCCTACGGGATTGCACAGGTAGGGCGGATAAGGCGTTCACGCCGCATCCGCCAATAAATAACAACTAACAGGGAGTAAAGGCGATGGGAATTAACGAAATCATCATGTACATCATGATGTTCTTTATGCTGATAGCGGCCGTAGACAGGATCCTGTCGCAGTTCGGCGGTTCTGCTCGTTTCCTCGGTAAGTTCGGTAAAAGCATCGAAGGATCCGGCGGGCAGTTCGAAGAAGGCTTTATGGCAATGGGCGCACTGGGTCTGGCGATGGTCGGTATGACCGCGCTGGCACCGGTACTGGCGCATGTACTTGGGCCGGTAATCATCCCCGTTTATGAAATGCTCGGCGCAAACCCTTCCATGTTTGCCGGAACACTGCTGGCGTGTGATATGGGCGGCTTCTTCCTTGCCAAAGAGCTGGCAGGCGGTGACGTAGCAGCGTGGCTATACTCTGGGTTAATTCTCGGATCGATGATGGGGCCAACGATTGTGTTTTCCATTCCGGTGGCGCTCGGCATTATCGAACCCTCAGATCGTCGTTACCTGGCGCTCGGTGTGCTGGCGGGCATTGTGACCATTCCGATTGGCTGTATCGCCGGTGGCCTGGTGGCAATGTACTCCGGTGTACAGATCAACGGTCAGCCTGTGGAGTTCACCTTTGCGCTGATCCTGATGAACATGATCCCGGTACTAATCGTTGCGGTGCTGGTGGCGCTGGGGCTGAAGTTCATCCCGGAAAAAATGATCAACGGCTTCCAGATCTTCGCCAAATTTCTCGTTGCATTAATCACCCTCGGTCTTGCCGCTGCGGTGGTGAAATTCCTGCTTGGCTGGGAACTGATCCCCGGTCTTGATCCGATCTTTATGGCGCCTGGTGATAAACCTGGCGAAGTGATGCGCGCCATTGAAGTTATCGGCTCGATCTCCTGCGTCCTGCTTGGCGCGTATCCGATGGTACTGCTGCTGACCCGCTGGTTTGAAAAACCGCTGATGAGCGTCGGTAAAGTGCTGAATATGAATAATATCGCGGCAGCAGGCATGGTGGCGACGCTTGCCAACAATATCCCGATGTTCGGCATGATGAAGCAGATGGATACTCGCGGCAAAGTGATCAACTGCGCCTTCGCCGTTTCCGCAGCCTTCGCCCTGGGCGACCATTTAGGCTTCGCGGCTGCCAACATGAACGCCATGATCTTCCCGATGATTGTCGGCAAGTTGATTGGCGGCGTCACGGCGATTGGCGTGGCGATGATGCTGGTGCCAAAAGACGATGCAGCAACGGCTAAAAACGCAGCGGAGGCGCAATCGTGAGCACTCGCCAGCTACTGAGCGTCGGTATCGATATCGGCACCACTACCACTCAGGTGATCTTCTCCCATCTGGAACTGGTTAACCGTGCGGCGGTGTCGCAGGTGCCGCGCTACGAATTTATCAAACGCGAAATTAGCTGGCAAAGCCCGGTGTTCTTTACCCCTGTCGATAAACAGGGCGGTTTAAAAGAAGCGGAACTGAAAACCTTAATCCTCGAGCAATATCAGGCTGCGGGCATCGCGCCGGAAAGCGTCGATTCCGGCGCCATCATCATCACCGGCGAAAGCGCGAAAACCCGCAACGCCCGTCCGGCGGTGATGACGCTCTCCCGGTCGCTGGGCGATTTTGTGGTTGCCAGCGCCGGACCGCATCTCGAATCGGTGATTGCAGGCCACGGTGCCGGGGCGCAAACCCTCTCTGAACAACGGCTGTGTCGGGTACTGAATATCGACATCGGCGGCGGCACCGCGAACTACGCCTTGTTCGAAGCTGGAAAAATCAGCGGGACTGCCTGCCTGAACGTCGGCGGTCGCCTGCTGGAAACCGACAGCCAGGGACGCGTGGTTTACGCCCATAAACCGGGGCAGATGATTGTGGATGAGTGCTTCGGCGCAGGCACCGACGCCCGTTCGCTGACTGGCGCGCAGCTGGTGCAGGTCACCCGGCGGATGGCAGAACTGATTGTCGAAGTGATTGACGGAACGCTCTCGCCGCTCGCGCAGGCATTGATGCAAACCGGTTTGCTGCCGGCAGGTGTTACGCCCGAAATCATTACGCTCTCCGGCGGAGTTGGCGAATGTTATCGCCACCAGCCCGCTGACCCGTTCTGTTTTGCCGATATTGGCCCGCTTCTGGCAACGGCGCTGCATGAGCATCCCCGCCTGCGTGAAATGAATGTGCAGTTTCCGGCGCAAACCGTGCGCGCCACGGTGATTGGCGCGGGCGCGCATACCCTTTCGCTCTCGGGCAGCACTATCTGGCTGGAGGGCGTACAACTGCCGCTGCGCAATCTGCCGGTGGCGATCCCCATTGATGAAACGGATCTGGTGAATGCCTGGCAACAGGCGCTGATTCAGCTTGATCTTTGCCCCAAAACTGACGCGTACGTGCTGGCGCTTCCCATCGGGCTTCCGGTGCGTTACGCCTCGGTACTGACGGTCATCAACGCGCTGGTCGATTTCGTCGCGCGTTTTCCGAATCCGCATCCCCTGCTGGTGGTAGCCGGGCAGGACTTTGGTAAAGCTCTGGGTATGTTATTGCGCCCACAGCTACAACAACTCCCGTTGGCAGTCATTGATGAAGTGATTGTCCGCGCGGGGGACTATATCGACATTGGTACGCCTCTTTTTGGCGGATCGGTTGTGCCGGTGACGGTGAAATCACTCGCATTTCCTTCCTGAGGGAACGACTTATGAAACTAAAGACCACATTGTTCGGCAATGTATATCAGTTTAAGGATGTAAAAGAGGTGCTGGCTAAAGCCAACGAACTGCGTTCGGGGGATGTGCTGGCGGGCGTTGCTGCGGCAAGCTCGCAGGAGCGCGTGGCGGCAAAGCAGGTGTTGTCGGAAATGACGGTAGCGGATATCCGCAATAATCCGGTGATTTCTTATGAAGAGGACTGCGTCACGCGGCTGATTCAGGATGACGTTAACGAAACGGCCTACAACCAGATTAAAAACTGGAGTATCAGCGAGCTGCGCGAGTATGTGCTGAGCGACGAGACCAGCGTGGACGACATTGCTTTTACCCGCAAAGGGCTGACCTCGGAAGTGGTCGCAGCGGTGGCGAAGATTTGTTCCAACGCGGATCTGATCTACGGCGCGAAGAAAATGCCGGTAATCAAAAAGGCCAATACCACCATCGGTATCCCAGGCACTTTCAGCGCCCGTTTGCAGCCAAATGATACCCGTGACGATGTGCAAAGTATCGCCGCGCAAATCTACGAAGGGCTTTCCTTTGGGGTAGGCGATGCGGTGATTGGCGTCAACCCGGTGACGGACGACGTGGAAAACTTAAGCCGTGTGCTGGATACCATTTACGGTGTGATCGACAAATTCAATATTCCAACCCAGGGCTGCGTGCTGGCGCATGTCACCACCCAGATAGAAGCGATTCGTCGCGGCGCGCCGGGCGGGCTGATTTTCCAGAGTATCTGCGGCAGCGAAAAAGGGCTGAAAGAGTTTGGCGTGGAACTGGCGATGCTTGACGAAGCCCGCGCAGTGGGGGCTGAGTTCAACCGTATTGCTGGGGAAAACTGCCTCTACTTCGAAACCGGACAAGGTTCTGCGCTCTCCGCTGGCGCGAACTTCGGCGCAGATCAGGTGACGATGGAAGCGCGTAACTACGGGCTGGCGCGTCATTATGATCCGTTTATCGTCAACACCGTGGTCGGCTTTATCGGGCCGGAGTATCTCTACAACGACCGACAGATTATCCGCGCGGGCTTAGAAGATCACTTTATGGGCAAGCTGAGCGGCATCTCTATGGGCTGTGACTGCTGCTACACCAACCACGCTGACGCTGACCAGAACCTCAACGAAAACCTGATGATCCTGCTCGCCACCGCAGGCTGTAACTACATCATGGGGATGCCGCTGGGCGATGACATCATGCTCAACTATCAGACCACCGCCTTCCATGACACTGCCACAGTGCGCCAGTTACTTAACCTGCGTCCGTCACCGGAGTTTGAACGCTGGCTGGAAAGCATGGGCATTATGGCAAACGGTCGCCTGACCAAACGGGCGGGCGATCCGTCACTGTTCTTCTGATGACGCGGAGATAACACATCATGGATCAAAAACAGATTGAAGAAATTGTACGCAGCGTGATGGCGTCAATGGGGCAGGCGGATGCCGCGCCAGCGGAAACCAAATGCGCCACCACATCGTGCGCTGCGCCGGTGACCTCTGAAAGCTGCGCGCTGGATTTAGGTTCCGCTGAAGCGAAGGCATGGATTGGCGTGGAAAATCCGCATCGCGCAGACGTCCTGACGGAACTGCGTCGCAGCACCGTGGCTCGCGTCTGTACCGGTCGTGCCGGTCCGCGTCCGCGTACTCAGGCTCTGCTGCGTTTCCTGGCCGACCACTCGCGTTCGAAAGACACCGTACTGAAAGAAGTGCCGGAAGAGTGGGTGAAAGCGCAGGGGCTGCTGGAAGTACGCTCTGAAATCAGCGACAAAAATCTCTACCTGACTCGCCCGGACATGGGGCGTCGTCTGTGTGCGGAAGCCGTTGAAGCCCTGAAAGCACAGTGCGTTGCTAATCCGGACGTACAGGTCGTTGTCTCCGATGGCCTGTCAACTGATGCCATCACCGTGAACTACGAAGAGATCCTGCCGCCGCTGATGGCGGGTCTGCAACATGCGGGACTGAAAGTCGGTACGCCGTTCTTTGTTCGTTATGGTCGCGTGAAGATTGAGGACCAGATTGGCGAACTTCTCGGCGCGAAAGTGGTGATTCTGCTGGTGGGCGAACGCCCGGGGTTAGGACAGTCGGAAAGTCTTTCCTGCTACGCCGTTTACTCACCGCGTATGGCGACCACCGTTGAGGCCGATCGCACCTGTATCTCTAACATTCACCAGGGCGGTACGCCGCCGGTTGAAGCCGCAGCCGTCATTGTGGATTTGGCGAAACGTATGCTGGAGCAGAAAGCATCCGGCATCAACATGACCCGATAAGGAGGCATCATGCCAGCTTTAGATTTGATTCGACCGTCGGTCACCGCCATGCGGGTGATTGCCTCCGTTAACGCTGATTTTGCGCGTGAACTGAAATTGCCGCCGCATATTCGTAGTCTCGGGCTGATTTCCGCCGACTCTGATGATGTTACCTACATTGCGGCTGACGAAGCGACCAAACAGGCGATGGTGGAAGTGGTTTATGGCCGCTCGCTGTATGCGGGAGCGGCGCACGGTCCGTCACCGACTGCCGGTGAAGTGTTGATTATGCTTGGTGGGCCAAACCCGGCGGAAGTGCGTGCCGGTCTGGATGCGATGGTTGCGCATATTGAAAATGGCGCGGCGTTCCAGTGGGCGAACGATAAGCAAGACACCGCATTCCTCGCTCATGTGGTTTCGCGTACCGGCTCTTATCTCTCATCAACCGCCGGAATTACGCTCGGTGATCCGCTGGCGTATCTGGTGGCACCGCCGTTGGAAGCGACCTACGGCATTGATGCGGCGCTGAAATCTGCCGACGTGCAACTGGTGACCTATGTCCCGCCACCGTCAGAAACCAACTATTCAGCGGCATTTTTAACCGGTAGCCAGGCCGCGTGTAAAGCAGCCTGCAACGCCTTTACCGATGCCGTGCTGGAAATCGCGCGTAATCCAATCCAGCGTGCGTAACGGAGGTTGCCGATGATCAATGCACTGGGATTGCTGGAAGTGGACGGCATGGTCGCCGCGATAGATGCGGCAGATGCCATGCTGAAAGCGGCTAACGTGCGTCTGCTCAGTCACGAAGTGCTTGACCCTGGTCGCTTAACGCTGGTGGTGGAAGGTGATCTGGCGGCGTGTCGTGCGGCGCTGGACGCAGGTTGTGCCGCCGCGATGCGTACCGGGCGCGTCATCAGCCGTAAGGAAATCGGTCGGCCTGATGATGACACCCAGTGGCTGGTTACTGGCTTTAACCGCCAGCCGAAGCAACCTGACGCGTCCGCTATTGCCGAGGGATCTGCTGACGAGTTGTTGGCGCTGTTAACATCAGTACGTCAGGGAATGACGGCAGGAGAAGTGGCTGCCCACTTTGGCTGGCCGCTGGAAAAAGCCAGAAATGCGCTCGAACAGCTCTTTTCTGCCGGGACGTTGCGTAAACGCAGTAGTCGTTATCGTCTCAAGCCCCATTAACCTGTCGGAGGTGCCGGATGTCATACAACATCCGGCATTAACATCATGAAAAAGACCCGTACAGCCAATTTGCACCATCTTTATCATGAACCCTTACCCGAAAACCTGAAGCTCACGCCGAAGGTCGAAGTGGATAATGTTCATCAACGACAGACAACGGATGTCTATGAACATGCTTTAACGATTACCGCCTGGCAGCAGATTTACGATCAGCTCCATCCGGGCAAGTTTCATGGTGAATTTACGGAAATCCTGCTTGATGATATTCAGGTTTTCCGTGAATACACCGGTCTGGCGCTGCGTCAGTCGTGCCTGGTCTGGCCGAACTCTTTCTGGTTTGGCATTCCGGCGACGCGTGGCGAACAGGGATTTATCGGTTCGCAATGTCTGGGAAGCGCAGAAATTGCCACACGCCCTGGTGGCACCGAGTTTGAATTAAGTACGCCGGACGATTACACCATTCTTGGCGTGGTGCTTTCTGAAGATGTCATTACCCGGCAGGCTAACTTTTTGCATAATCCTGATCGGGTATTACATATGCTGCGTAGCCAGTCGGCGCTTGAAGTGAAAGAGCAGCATAAAGCCGCGCTGTGGGGCTTTGTCCAGCAGGCGCTGGCAACATTTTGCGAGAATCCCGAGAATTTGCATCAGCCTGCGGTACGTAAAGTGCTGGGTGACAATTTGCTGCTGGCGATGGGGGCGATGCTGGAAGAAGCGCAGCCAATGGTGACGGCGGAAAGCATTAGTCATCAGAGTTACCGCCGTTTGCTTTCCCGCGCCCGCGAATATGTGCTGGAAAACATGTCCGAACCGGTGACTGTGCTGGACTTGTGCAATCAACTGCATGTCAGTCGCCGCACGCTACAAAACGCGTTTCACGCTATTTTAGGCATCGGCCCGAACGCGTGGCTGAAACGCATTCGCCTGAACGCTGTGCGCCGCGAACTGATAAGCCCGTGGTCGCAAAGCACAACGGTAAAAGACGCCGCCATGCAGTGGGGATTCTGGCATCTGGGGCAATTTGCCACGGATTATCAGCAACTGTTTGCCGAGAAGCCATCACTGACGCTGCATCAGCGGATGCAGGAGTTGGGGTGAGGAAATCATACCCAATCCCTGACCTTAATAAACTCGCTCAACGCCGCTTCCGGGCAGCCTTCTTCCGGTTGATAATCGTACTCCCAGCGTACCAGTGGCGGCATTGACATCAGGATTGATTCGGTGCGCCCGCCGGTTTGCAAGCCAAACAGCGTGCCGCGATCCCATACCAGGTTGAATTCGACATAACGCCCGCGACGGTAGAGCTGGAAATTACGCTCGCGCTCGCCGTAGGCCATCGCTTTACGTCGCTCAACAATCGGTAAGTATGCGTCGGTGTAGCCTTTGCCTACTGCCTGCATAAAGGCGAAACAGTGGTCGAAGTCTGGTGTGTTCAGGTCATCAAAGAACAGCCCGCCAATGCCGCGCTGTTCGTTACGATGTTTGAGGTAGAAGTAATCGTCGCACCACTTTTTATAACGTGGATAAACGTCTTCACCAAATGGCAGGCACAGGTCGCGGGCGGTGCGGTGCCAGAGAATGGCGTCTTCTTCAAAGCCATAGAAGGGGGTTAAGTCGAAGCCACCGCCAAACCACCAGACAGGAGCGGCGCCTGGTTTTTCGGCAATAAAAAAGCGCACATTCGCGTGGCTGGTGGGGACATACGGGTTATGCGGATGCACGACCAGCGAAACGCCCATCGCCTCAAAACTGCGCCCGGCAAGTTCCGGGCGATGAGCGGTGGCGGAAGCCGGCATCGCATCACCGTGGACGTGAGAAAAGTTAACGCCCGCCTGTTCGAAAACTCCACCATTACGCAACACCCGACTACGCCCGCCGCCACCAGCTTCGCGCTGCCAGCTATCTTCGACAAACTCTGCGCCATCGACGGCGGTCAGCTGCTGACAAATCGTATCCTGAAGGTTGAGCAGAAACTGTTTAACCTGGTGTGCGTCGGGTTTCATAACTTATCGCTTTTTCGAATGTGCTTTCTGGTTGTCGAACCAGTGGAAATAACTGATCACGCCTTCAGCAATCGCTGTGGCGATTTTCTGACGAAACGCCGCCGTGCCTAACAGTCGCTCTTCTTCCGGGTTGGTGATAAACGAGGTTTCCACCAGCACCGAAGGAACCGACGGCGATTTCAACACCACAAACGCGGCTTGTTCGGTGTTGCGGCTGTGCAGTTTATGCACCGGCTTAATCTTTTTCAGAATATGCGAGCCGAGCGTCAGGCTGTTTTTAATGGTATCTGTTTGCACCAGATCAAACAGCACTTGTTGCAATAGATGATCCCTGTCAGTCGCTTTTTTCCCGGCAACTTCATCGGCACGGTTTTCGCGTTCCGACAAATATTTTGCCATCGCACTACTTGCGCCACGGTTAGAGAGGGCAAAGACTGATGCACCAGCGGCTTTTGGGTTGGTAAAGCCGTCGGCGTGAATTGACATAAACAGATCCGCGCCATGTTTATGGGCGATTTCAACGCGATCGTACAGTGGGATAAACGTATCGCCAGAACGCGTTAAACGCGCATCAATGCCATGATTGCGCAAAATGGAACGGACGTTTTTAGCAATCGCCAGCACCACGTGTTTTTCTTTCGAACCGTTGCGACCGATCGCTCCGGTATCAATCCCGCCGTGGCCTGGATCGAGAACAACGACACGTTTGCCGCCAGCTTTTTTGGCTTTTGGCTTGCTATGTCCGTTACTGGTTTTTAAAGGTTCTTCTTTGGCGATGGCTTGCGACATTCCTGACAACGTCAGGGCAGCCAATCCGGCTTTCAGCACCTGGCGGCGCGAAGTGAGTGTTTTTAGTGGTTTAAAAGTGCTCATACGGCCTGAGTTGTAATAATAAAGTTCCAGATGTTATATCGTATCGCGTAATCCGTTACGACCGTTTGCTGTTGAGAATTGTTTTACTTTTCATTTCAATAGTTGACAACTCCCCATTATGCCACTTTTTCAACCGATTTTCGTCAGATATTGGCTAATTCAACCGTTCACGCCATAATCACCCTTTTAACCCGCAAAAAGGTAACGAATACCATGGAGATACGCGTATTTCGCCAGGAAGATTTCGAAGAGGTCATCACCCTTTGGGAGCGTTGCGACTTGCTGCGTCCGTGGAATGATCCGGAAATGGACATCGAGCGCAAGATGAACCATGACGTCAGTTTGTTTCTGGTCGCTGAGGTGAACGGTGAAGTGGTCGGAACGGTGATGGGGGGTTATGACGGGCATCGCGGATCTGCTTATTATCTTGGCGTGCATCCTGAGTTTCGCGGGCGTGGGATTGCCAATGCGCTGCTTAATCGGCTGGAGAAAAAGCTGATTGCTCGTGGTTGCCCGAAAATTCAGATCAACGTGCCGGAAGATAACGACATGGTGCTTGGGATGTATGAACGTCTGGGATATGAACACGCCGATGTGCTGAGTCTGGGTAAGCGTTTGATTGAAGATGAAGAGTACTGAGTTTCATCCTGTCCATTATGATGCGCACGGACGCCTGCGTTTACCTTTTCTCTTCTGGATTGTGCTTTTGCTACAGGCGCGAACCTGGGTACTGTTTGTGATTGCCGGTGCATCGCGCGAGCAGGGGACTGCGCTGCTGAATCTGTTTTATCCCGATCACGATAATTTCTGGCTGGGGTTGATTCCCGGCATTCCGGCGGTGCTGGCGTTTTTGCTGAGTGGTCGGCGGGCTACGTTTCCCCGTATCTGGCATGTGCTCTATTTTCTGTTGCTGTTGGCGCAGTTCGTTTTGCTTTGCTGGCAACCGTGGCTGTGGCTGAACGGTGAATCTGTTAGCGGTATCGGTCTGGCGCTGGTGGTGGCAGATATTGTGGCGTTAATCTGGCTTTTGACCAATCGACGCTTACGTGCCTGTTTTAATGAAGAAAAAGAATAGCGCAGAGGCGCGCTTTGTTTATGCCGGATGCGGCGTGAACGGCTTATTCAGCCTACAAATTTTCGCAAATTCAATACATTGCAGGAAAAAACAGGCCTGATAAGCGTAGCGCATCAGGCAATTCTGTGTTTGTCATCAGCTTCTAACGGCACTTTTTTGCAAATTTGCACTCCAAGCAACGTTATTGAATAACCAAAGGAAGTGACATGAAATCGCTGCGTTTATTGTTATGCGCTATGCCGTTGATGCTGACCGGCTGTTCCACCATGTCGTCAGTTAACTGGTCTGCCGCTAACCCGTGGAACTGGTTTGGGTCGTCCACCAAAGTGAGCGAGCAGGGGGTGGGTGAATTAACGGCGTCTACGCCGCTACAAGAACAAGCCATTGCCGATGCGCTTGATGGTGATTATCGCCTGCGCAGCGGAATGAAAACTGCGAACGGTAATGTTGTGCGCTTTTTCGAAGTAATGAAAGGCGACAACGTGGCGATGGTGATTAATGGCGATCAGGGCACAATCAGCCGCATTGATGTGCTTGATAGCGATATTCCTGCTGACACGGGTGTTAAAATCGGAACACCGTTTAGCGACCTTTACAGCAAAGCATTTGGCAATTGCCAAAAAGCCGACGGTGATGATAATCGTGCTGTGGAATGTAAAGCCGAAGGCAGCCAACATATTAGCTACCAGTTCAGCGGTGAGTGGAGTGGTCCTGAAGGGTTAATGCCTTCAGACGATACCCTGAAAAACTGGAAAGTCAGTAAAATTATCTGGCGGCGTTAATTTGCGTCTGAACAAACCGCCGCCGCAAAAAAACACGTAAGATAGCGCCCAACAATGCCACGGATTGCGTGGCATTCTTATTTTCAGGAGGAACAATGTCTCAGGTTCAGAGTGGCATTTTGCCAGAACATTGCCGCGCAGCGATTTGGATTGAAGCCAACGTTAAAGGGGAAGTTGATGCCCTGCGTGCGGCCAGTAAAACCTTTGCCGATAAACTGGCAACCTTTGAAGCAAAATTCCCGGATGCGCATCTCGGCGCGGTGGTTGCCTTTGGCAACAACACCTGGCGTGCTCTGAGCGGCGGCGTGGGTGCCGAAGAGCTGAAAGATTTCCCGGGTTACGGTAAAGGTCTTGCGCCAACGACCCAGTTTGATGTGTTGATCCACATTCTTTCTCTGCGTCATGACGTAAACTTCTCTGTCGCCCAGGCGGCGATGGAAGCCTTTGGTGACTGCATTGAAGTGAAAGAGGAGATCCACGGCTTCCGTTGGGTTGAGGAACGTGACCTGAGCGGCTTTGTTGACGGTACAGAAAACCCGGCGGGTGAAGAGACGCGTCGCGAAGTGGCGGTTATCAAAGACGGCGTGGATGCAGGCGGTAGTTACGTGTTTGTACAGCGTTGGGAACATAACCTGAAGCAGCTTAACCGTATGAGCGTTCATGATCAGGAGATGATGATCGGTCGTACTAAAGAAGCCAACGAAGAGATTGACGGCGACGAACGCCCGGAAACCTCGCACCTGACCCGCGTTGATCTGAAAGAAGACGGCAAAGGGCTGAAGATTGTTCGCCAGAGCTTGCCATACGGCACCGCCAGCGGTACGCACGGTCTGTACTTCTGCGCTTACTGCGCACGTCTGCACAACATTGAGCAGCAGCTGCTGAGCATGTTTGGCGATACCGATGGCAAACGTGACGCAATGTTACGTTTCACCAAACCGGTCACTGGCGGCTATTACTTCGCGCCGTCGCTGGACAAACTGATGGCGCTGTAAGTTTTACTCACGCACCTGTAGCGTCTTGCCGGAGCGGCGTAAATGCTTTATCCGGCTTGTATGATCGTTCAAATTCAATAAATTGCAGTTAACCTGCAGGCCCGATAAGCGTAGCGTATCGGGCTGTTTTGTTTCTAAGTTACGGCTTAGTCCAGATTGACGTTACGGCAGCCAAAGAGCGTGGTGAAAATGAACCCGCTAATCCATGCCACCAGGATCCCGCCAGCGTAAACCGCCATTGCCGGAAGGATACCTTGTGCCGAAGTCATCAGCGGCAACGCCACCAGGCCAGACGGCCCAAAGGCGCTGTTTAAACCCATCGGCAGACCCCACCATGCGACCAACCCGATAAACAATCCACCCGCCGCGCCGCCTAAACAAGCGGTAACAAACGGTTTCATGCGGGGCAGGGTTACACCGTAAATCAACGGTTCACCCACGCCCAGCAAACCAGGAATAATCGCCCCGCGCACCTGGCTGCGTAAGGCACTGTGCGGCTGCGCGCGCCAGTAAAGCGCCAGTGCCGCACCCACCTGACCCGCGCCTGCCATTGAAAGGATCGGGAATAGACTGTTGAAACCCTGGCTGTCCATTAAGGCAAGATAAACGGGAATAAAGCCCTGATGCACGCCAAACACCACGGCAATCAGGAACAGCCCGGCAAGTACAGCACAACCAAGTGGATTACTGTTCAGATGCATAAACAGCCAGGACATGCCTTCGAATAACCAGCCTCCCAGCGGCATAATCACCAGATATGCCAGCGTGGCGGTGATCAGCAGAGTGATTAACGAGGTTAGCAGCATGTCGAGATCGTCCGGCATAAATTGACGCACCATACCTTCAATGCGGGCGCAGACCCAGGCGGCAATCAGTACGCCGATAATATTGCCGCGCGGATCGATAGGCAGGCCGAAGAAATCGTGAAAACCAGCGTAGTAACCGGTGGTGGCTGCTGGGTTATAACCGAGCAGAAAGAGTGCGGCGATAATTGCGCCATTTACACCCGTGCCGCCGAAGGCCTGAGCGGCGTTATAGCCCACCAGAATCACCAGGAAGGTGAATAAGCCTTTGCTGAATACCTTCATAAAATTCAGTGCGTCGGGCAGCGTTCCCTGGGCATCTGCCGGAACGTGCATCACCGTAGCAATTAACGTCGCAATCCCCAGCAATAGACCGGCGGCAATAAATCCAGGAATTAGCGGCGTAAAGATAGTGGCGAATTTGGCGAGAAATTGCTGCACGCCAGAGGTTTGTCTGGCTTTTAACTGACGTTTGTTCTGGGCGGCGATTTCTGCGGCATCCTGCACAGGTGTTTCACCCAACAACTCGCTCATTGCTTTTGCGGCACGATGCGCTTTGCCCGACCCAAATACCACCTGTACTTGATCGCTGGTCAAAATGACACCCTTCACCCCTTCCAGCGTTTTGATATCAGGATCAACCAGTGAACTGTCATGCACACCGAGACGCAGACGCGTCATACAGTGACCACAACTGGCGATATTTCCCGCGCCGCCGACGCGGGTAAGAATGGTGTTCAGAAGCTCACTGCTGATCTTTTTAGCCATAGGTTATTCCTTTTCCAGAGCCTTACGAATAAAACCCCCATGCTGCGCCAGGCGTTTTTTCGCTTCTGCGGCATCGAGATTTTTCAAGACCATTACAATCGCTGTTTTGCAGTGGCGATCGCAGGCAATTAGCGCCGCTTCCGCCTGTTCCGCGCTACATCCGGTCGCGTTTTTGACAATATTGACCTGGCGCACGTGTAGTTTTTCATTGGTGGCGACCACATCGACCATCAGGTTGCCGAACACTTTTCCTGACTTAATCATCAGCCCGGTGGAGAGCATGTTGAGCACTAGTTTCTGCGCCGTACCTGCTTTCATCCGCGAAGAACCGGTAACCACTTCAGCCCCGACGACTGGCGTAATAGCAAACTCTGCGGTTGTTGAAACAGCACTACCGGGATTACAGGAAATACCGACCGTGCGGCAGCCTAACTGGCGAGCGTATTCCAGCCCGGCAATCACATACGGCGTGCGACCACTGGCAGCAATACCGACAACCACATCCTGCGCCGTTAAAGCAATATTTTTCAGATCGTTGACGCCGCCTTCCCGGCTGTCTTCCGCGCCTTCCACCGCGTGCTGAATGGCATATTCGCCGCCAGCAATCAAACCAACCACCAGACCAGGTTTCACGCCGTAGGTTGGGGGGCACTCGCTGGCATCCAGAATCCCCAGCCGACCGGAAGTCCCGGCACCGAGATAAATCAGACGACCACCACCGCTCACCTGGGCGTGGATGACATCAATCGCCGCTGCGATATCCGGCAGTACTCGCTCAACGGCCAATGGAACGGTTTTATCTTCATCATTGATAATTCGGCACATTTCCAGCGTCGATACGCGGTCGATTTCAGCCGAGGCACTGTTCGAACCTTCAGTAATCATTTTTTCAAGTTGCATATACAATCACCTTAAATATTTGCCTTCGAATAATTTCATATGGAGTGAATCATATCTCCCTGCCTGATTATGTACAGCAGGGAATGCATACAATGACAGAGTTGTGGTTATGGGAGATTTTACTTAAGATTTTCCTGAATTTAGATCCACTCCTCAGCATTGATCTGTTATTCAGGTATGGTAGGGACAATAGAGCGTAATGCTCTGTATTCAAAAGGAGAAACTTGAAATGGGTAAACTCACGGGCAAGACAGCACTGATTACGGGCGCATCGCAAGGCATTGGTGAAGGAATTGCCAGAACCTTTGCGCGTCATGGCGCAAACCTAATCTTGCTGGATATCTCCCCTGAGATTGAAAAGCTGGCGGATGAGCTGTGTGGTCGTGGTCATCGCTGTACGGCGGTAATTGCTGATGTACGCGACCCGGCGTCAGTTACGGCAGCGATCAAGCGCGCGAAGGAAAAAGAAGGGCGCATTGATATTCTGGTGAATAACGCAGGTGTTTGCCGTCTGGGTAGTTTTCTTGAAATGAGCGATGACGATCGCGATTTCCATATTGATATCAATATTAAAGGCGTGTGGAACGTCACGAAGGCTGTGCTGCCGGAGATGATTGCCCGCAAAGATGGTCGCATTGTGATGATGTCTTCGGTCACTGGCGATATGGTGGCCGATCCGGGCGAAACAGCGTATGCCTTAACAAAAGCGGCGATTGTGGGGCTGACCAAATCGCTGGCAGTGGAGTACGCGCAGTCGGGGATTCGCGTTAACGCAATCTGCCCTGGATACGTTCGCACACCAATGGCGGAAAGTATTGCCCGCCAGTCAAATCCGCAAGATCCAGAATCGGTACTGACTGAAATGGCGAAAGCAATCCCGCTGCGTCGCCTCGCCGATCCGCTGGAAGTCGGCGAGCTGGCGGCCTTCCTCGCGTCGGATGAATCAAGTTATTTAACCGGTACACAGAATGTGATCGATGGTGGCAGCACACTGCCGGAGACGGTCAGCGTCGGCATCTGATTCACCTCTGTTTCCTCCCTGCATGTGTGGGGAGGATTTCGTCTTATTCCCTTTTCAACTTCCAAATCACCAAACGGTATATAAAACCGTTACTCCTTTCATGCCCGTTATAAATATGATGGCTATTAGAAAGTCATTAAATATATAAGGGTGCGCAATGGCCGTTAACTTACTGAAAAAGAACTCTCTCGCGCTGGTCGCTTCTCTGCTGCTGGCTGGTCACGTGCAGGCAACGGAACTGCTGAACAGTTCTTATGACGTCTCCCGCGAGCTGTTTGCCGCCCTGAATACCCCGTTTGAACAGCAGTGGGCAAAAGATAACGCTGGCGACAAACTGACGATTAAACAATCTCATGCCGGGTCATCAAAACAGGCGCTGGCAATTTTGCAGGGCTTGAAAGCAGACGTTGTCACTTATAACCAGGTGACCGACGTACAAATCCTGCATGACAAAGGCAAACTGATCCCGGCCGACTGGCAGTCGCGTTTGCCGAATAACAGCTCACCGTTCTACTCCACCATGGGCTTCCTGGTGCGTAAGGGCAACCCGAAGAATATCCACGACTGGAACGATTTGGTGCGCTCCGACGTGAAGCTGATTTTCCCGAACCCGAAAACCTCCGGTAACGCGCGTTACACCTACCTTGCAGCATGGGGCGCAGCGGATAAAGCCGACGGTGGCGATAAAGCCAAAACCGAACAGTTTATGACCCAGTTCCTGAAGAACGTCGAAGTGTTCGATACCGGAGGTCGTGGCGCGACCACCACCTTTGCCGAGCGCGGTCTGGGCGATGTGCTGATCAGCTTCGAATCGGAAGTGAACAACATCCGTAAGCAGTATGAAGCGCAGGGCTTTGAAGTGGTGATTCCGAAAACCAACATTCTGGCGGAATTCCCGGTGGCGTGGGTGGATAAAAACGTGCAGGCCAACGGCACGGAAAAAGCAGCAAAAGCCTATCTGAACTGGCTCTACAGCCCGCAGGCGCAAACCATCATCACCGACTACTACTATCGCGTAAATAACCCGGAAGTCATGGACAAACTGAAAGACAAATTCCCGCAGACCGAGCTGTTCCGCGTGGAAGATAAATTTGGCTCCTGGCCGGAAGTGATGAAAACCCACTTCACCAGCGGCGGCGAGTTAGACAAGCTGTTAGCGGCGGGGCGTAACTGATGTTTGCCGTCTCCTCCAGACGCGTGCTGCCGGGCTTTACCTTAAGCCTCGGCACCAGTCTGCTGTTTGTCTGCCTGATTTTGCTGCTGCCGCTCTCCGCGCTGGTGATGCAGCTTTCTGAGATGAGCTGGGCGCAGTACTGGGAGGTGGTCACCAACCCGCAGGTGGTCGCGGCCTACAAAGTAACATTGCTGTCGGCGTTTGTGGCGTCGATTTTTAACGGTGTTTTCGGTCTGCTGATGGCGTGGATCTTAACCCGCTACCGCTTTCCGGGGCGCACTCTGCTTGATGCACTGATGGATTTACCCTTTGCGCTACCGACGGCGGTCGCGGGTTTAACGCTGGCCTCGCTCTTTTCCGTGAACGGCTTTTACGGCGAGTGGCTGGCAAAATTTGATATCAAAGTCACCTACACCTGGCTTGGGATTGCGGTGGCGATGGCCTTTACCAGCATCCCGTTTGTGGTGCGCACGGTGCAGCCAGTGCTGGAAGAGTTAGGCCCGGAATATGAAGAAGCGGCGGAAACGCTCGGTGCAACGCGCTGGCAGAGTTTCTGCAAAGTGGTGCTGCCGGAACTTTCTCCGGCGCTGGTGGCGGGCGTGGCGCTGTCGTTTACCCGCAGTCTTGGTGAGTTTGGCGCGGTGATTTTTATCGCCGGGAATATCGCTTGGAAGACGGAAGTGACGTCGCTGATGATTTTTGTGCGGTTACAGGAGTTTGATTACCCGGCGGCGAGCGCGATTGCCTCGGTGATCCTCGCGGCATCACTGCTGCTGCTGTTCTCAATTAACACTCTGCAAAGTCGCTTTGGTCGGCGTGTGGTAGGTCATTAATGGCGGAAGTTACCCAATTGAAGCGTTATGACGCGCGCCCGATTAACTGGGGCAAATGGTTTCTGATTGGCATCGGGATGCTGGTATCGGCGTTCATTCTGCTGGTGCCGATGATTTACATCTTCGTGCAGGCATTCAGCAAAGGGTTGATGCCGGTTTTACAGAATCTGGCCGACCCGGACATGCTGCACGCCATCTGGCTGACGGTGATGATCGCGCTGATTGCCGTGCCGGTAAACCTGGTGTTCGGCATTCTGCTGGCGTGGCTGGTGACGCGCTTTAACTTCCCCGGACGCCAGTTGCTGCTGACGCTGCTGGATATTCCGTTTGCCGTGTCACCGGTGGTTGCCGGTCTGGTTTATCTGCTGTTCTACGGCTCCAATGGCCCGCTTGGCGGTTGGCTCGACGAGCATAACCTGCAAATTATGTTCTCCTGGCCGGGAATGGTGCTGGTGACGATTTTTGTCACCTGCCCGTTTGTAGTGCGCGAGCTGGTGCCGGTGATGTTAAGCCAGGGCAGCCAGGAGGACGAAGCGGCGATTTTGCTTGGTGCGTCCGGCTGGCAGATGTTCCGTCGCGTCACATTACCGAATATTCGCTGGGCGCTTCTTTACGGCGTGGTGCTGACCAACGCCCGCGCGATTGGCGAGTTTGGCGCGGTGTCGGTAGTTTCCGGCTCGATTCGCGGCGAAACCCTGTCGCTGCCGTTACAGATTGAATTGCTGGAGCAGGACTACAACGCCGTAGGCTCCTTTACCGCCGCCGCGTTGTTGACGCTGATGGCGATTATCACCCTGTTTTTAAAGAGTATGTTGCAGTGGCGCCTGGAAAATCAGGAAAAACGCGCGCAGCAGGAGGAACATCATGAGCATTGAGATTGCCAATATTAAGAAGTCTTTTGGTCGCACCCAGGTGCTGAACGATATCTCACTGGATATTCCTTCTGGTCAGATGGTCGCGTTGCTGGGGCCGTCCGGCTCAGGGAAAACTACGCTGCTGCGCATTATCGCCGGGCTGGAGCATCAAACCAGCGGGCATATTCGCTTCCACGGCACCGACGTCAGCCGCCTGCACGCGCGCGACCGTAAAGTCGGTTTTGTGTTCCAGCATTACGCGCTGTTCCGCCATATGACGGTATTCGACAATATCGCTTTCGGCCTGACGGTGCTACCGCGTCGCGAGCGTCCGAATGCGGTGGCGATCAAAGCAAAAGTGACAAAATTGCTGGAGATGGTGCAGCTTGCGCATCTGGCGGATCGTTATCCGGCGCAGCTTTCCGGCGGTCAGAAGCAGCGTGTGGCACTGGCGCGTGCGCTGGCTGTGGAACCGCAAATCCTGCTGCTCGATGAACCGTTTGGCGCTCTGGATGCGCAAGTGCGTAAAGAGCTGCGTCGCTGGCTGCGCCAACTGCATGAAGAACTGAAATTCACCAGCGTGTTCGTTACCCACGACCAGGAAGAGGCGATGGAAGTCGCCAACCGCGTGGTGGTGATGAGCCAGGGCAATATCGAACAGGCCGATGAACCGGATCAGGTCTGGCGCGAACCGGCGACCCGTTTTGTGCTCGAATTTATGGGCGAAGTGAACCGTCTGCGTGGCACCATTCGTGGTGGGCAGTTCCACGTTGGCGCACATCGCTGGCCGCTGGGCTACACGCCTGCGTATCAGGGGCCGGTGGATCTCTTCCTGCGCCCGTGGGAAGTGGATATCAGCCGCCGTACCAGCCTCGATTCGCCGCTGCCGGTTCAGGTACTGGAAGCCAGCCCGAAAGGCCACTACACCCAATTAGTGGTGCAGCCGCTGGGATGGTATGACGACCCGCTAACTGTGGTTATGCGTGGTGACGATGCTCCGCAGCGCGGCGATCGTTTGTTCGTCGGGCTGCAACATGCGCGGCTGTATAACGGCGACGAGCGTATTGAAACCCGCGATGAGGAACTTGCCCTCGCACAAAGCGCCTGATAGGTTGAGTGAATGTTAAACGCCCGGAGGCGCTTCCCGCGATCCGGGCTTTTTAATGGCAAGGTTTGTAACCTGTAGGCCTGATAAGACACGCAAGCGTCGCATCAGGCAACACCACGTATGGACAGAGATCGTGAGTACATTAGAACAAACAATTGGCAATACGCCTCTGGTGAAATTACAGCGAATGGGGGCGGATAACGGCAGTGAAGTCTGGTTAAAGCTGGAAGGTAATAATCCGGCAGGTTCGGTGAAAGATCGCGCGGCGCTATCGATGATTGTCGAGGCGGAAAAACGCGGAGAAATTAAACCGGGCGATGTGTTAATTGAAGCCACCAGCGGTAACACCGGCATTGCGCTGGCAATGATCGCCGCGCTAAAAGGCTATCGCATGAAATTGCTGATGCCTGACAACATGAGCCAGGAACGCCGAGCGGCGATGCGTGCCTACGGTGCGGAGCTGATTCTTGTCACCAAAGAACAGGGCATGGAAGGTGCGCGCGATCTGGCGCTGGAAATGGCGAACCGGGGCGAAGGCAAGTTGCTTGATCAGTTCAACAACCCCGATAACCCCTACGCCCATTACACCACCACCGGGCCGGAAATCTGGCAGCAGACCGGTGGGCGCATTACCCATTTTGTTTCCAGCATGGGGACAACCGGCACCATTACCGGTGTGTCACGGTTTATGCGTGAACAATCCAAACCGGTGACCATTGTTGGCCTGCAGCCAGAAGAGGGCAGCAGTATTCCGGGGATTCGCCGCTGGCCAGCGGAATATCTGCCGGGGATTTTCAACGCCTCGCTGGTGGATGAGGTGCTGGATATTCATCAGCGCGATGCGGAAAACACCATGCGCGAACTGGCGGTGCGGGAAGGTATTTTCTGCGGTGTTAGCTCCGGCGGTGCCGTTGCAGGCGCGCTACGCGTGGCAAAAGCCAACCCTGGCGCGGTGGTGGTAGCGATCATCTGCGATCGCGGCGATCGCTACCTTTCCACTGGCGTATTTGGCGAAGAGCACTTTAGCCAGGGGGCGGGGATTTGAGTTTATTGCGCAGGTACTGTTTTATCCGTCTGGGCAATTAACGTATGTAAAAAAGGTTGCGCGTTTTCATCGCTCTTACCAGTGATCTTCACAATGTAAGGCTTTCCGGCAATCGATGATGACGAGGCAACCTTATCAATAAATTGCTCGGCAGTATCAATACGATTACGGGTATTGCCCAGCTTCAGACGCAGATGGGAAACCGCTTCATCGCAGGTGTGTTCATCGCCGTTGCGCACAAATATCAAATCCTTTTTCTGTGCTAATCCCTCGAGCATGGCGTTGATGCGGGCTTCTTCATGGGCTGTTAACTTCGCGTAAGTGGGGAGTGCCATTAACAGCGTAATGACCAGACAAATGATTTTCTTCATTGAATTACCTTATCCTTGTTTTGTGATAGCCGATTTGACTGCCAGAATCAGGTAAAGTTTCGGTTGGAATACGATGGGGATCATCGGCAAGGAGAAAAAACTAAATGAGTAGTTTGTTGTTGTTTAACGATAAGAGCAGGGCGCTGCAGGCGGATATTGTCGCCGTGCAGTCGCAGGTGGTGTATGGCAGCGTAGGCAACAGCATCGCCGTGCCTGCGATTAAACAGAACGGCCTGAATGTCTTTGCCGTGCCGACCGTGTTGCTGAGCAATACGCCGCATTATGACACATTCTATGGTGGTGCGATTCCGGACGAATGGTTTAGTGGCTATTTGCGTGCGCTTCAGGAGCGTGATGCGCTGCGCCAACTTCGCGCTGTTACCACGGGCTATATGGGGACGGCATCGCAAATCAAAATCCTTGCTGAATGGCTGACAGCCTTATGCGAAGAGCATCCTGACTTGCTGATTATGGTTGATCCGGTGATTGGCGATATTGATAGCGGTATTTACGTCAAAGCTGATCTTCCCGATGCGTATCGGCAATATTTACTGCCGCTGGCGCAGGGGATTACGCCAAATATCTTTGAGCTGGAAATCCTGACCGGTAAAAATTGTCGTGACCTCGACAGCTCCATTGCTGCTGCAAAAAGCCTGCTTTCAGAGACATTAAAATGGGTGGTGGTTACCAGCGCCTCCGGTAATGAAGAACATCAGGAGATGCAGGTGGTGGTGGTCAGTGCCGACAGCGTGAATGTCATTTCCCATTCACGGGTAAAAACCGACTTGAAAGGTACTGGCGATCTGTTTTGCGCCCAGCTTATTAGTGGATTACTGAAAGGGAAGGCGTTAACCGACGCAGTACACAGCGCGGGCTTACGTGTGCTGGAGGTAATGCGTTATACCCAGCAGCATGAGAGCGATGAATTGATTTTGCCGCCGCTGTTAGAAGCATAAAAAAATGGCGCCGATGGGCGCCATTTTTCATTGCGGCAAGAATTACTTCTTGATGCGGATAACCGGGGTTTCACCCACAGTTACGCTACCGGACAGTTTGATCAGTTCTTTGATTTCGTCCATGTTGGAGATAACAACCGGAGTCAGGGTAGACTTGGCTTTCTCTTCCAGCAGCGGCAGATCGAATTCAATAACCGTATCGCCAACTTTCACGCGCTGACCTTCTTCAGCAATACGCTTGAAGCCTTCGCCTTTCAGTTCAACGGTGTCGATACCGAAGTGGACGAACAGCTCAACGCCGCTATCGGATTCGATAGAGAACGCGTGGTTGGTTTCAAAGATTTTACCAATGGTGCCGTCAACCGGAGCGACCATTTTGTTACCAGTCGGTTTGATAGCAATGCCATCACCAACGATTTTTTCCGCAAAAACGACATCCGGCACGTCTTCGATATTGACGATCTCGCCAGAGAGCGGAGCAATGATCTCAATAGTTCCGGTATCCTTTTTGTCATCGGAAACCAGAGATTTCAGTTTATCGAACAAACCCATGATCTTCTCCTAAGCAGTAAATTGGGCCGCATCTCGTGGATTAGCAGATTGTTTTTTCTTCAATGAACTTGTTAACCAGCGTCATTAACTCGTCCGTTGTCGGTTGAGCAAGAGCCTGCTCTGCTAACACCTTCGCATCTTCGAAGTTCGTGTTACGGATAATCTTCTTAATGCGCGGGATAGAAATGGCGCTCATAGAGAATTCGTCCAGACCCATCCCCAGCAACAGAAGTGTAGCACGTTCATCGCCAGCAAGCTCACCACACATGCCAGTCCATTTGCCTTCAGCATGAGAAGCATCAATAACTTGCTTGATCAAGTTCAGCACGGACGGTGACATTGGCTGGTAAAGGTGTGAAATCATATCATTACCACGGTCAACTGCCAGAGTGTACTGCGTTAAATCATTGGTGCCGATACTAAAGAAATCAACTTCTTTGGCTAAATGACGCGCAATTGTTGCGGCAGCCGGTGTTTCCACCATCACGCCAATTTCAATTGATTCGTCAAACGCTTTACCTTCGTCGCGCAGTTCCTGTTTGTAGATTTCGATCTCTTTGCGCAGAGCGCGTACTTCTTCGACAGAGATGATCATCGGGAACATGATGCGCAATTTACCGAAAGCAGAGGCACGCAGGATAGCGCGGAGCTGATCGCGCAGGATCTCTTTGCGATCCATCGCGATACGGATAGCACGCCAGCCGAGGAACGGGTTCTCTTCTTTCGGGAAGTTCATGTACGGCAGCTCTTTGTCGCCGCCAATGTCCATGGTACGAACGATAACAGCCTGCGAACCACACGCTTCAGCAACTGCTTTATAGGCAGCAAACTGTTCTTCTTCTGTTGGCAGCGCGTCGCGGTCCATGAACAAGAATTCGGTACGATACAGACCAACGCCTTCAGCGCCGTTACGTTCTGCACCTTCAACATCACGAACAGTACCGATGTTAGCGCACACTTCTACCTGGTGACCGTCCAGCGTAATAGCCGGGAGATCTTTCAGTTTAGCAAGCTCTGCTTTTTCAGAAGCAACTTGCTCCTGAACAGAGCGCAATTTATCGATAACTTCGTTGGTTGGATTGACGTAAACCTGATTATTTACGGCATCCAGAATCAGATAGTCGTCATTTTTCACCTGCGAAGTGACGCTACCAGTACCCACGATGGCCGGCAGCTCCAGAGAACGCGCCATAATAGAAGTGTGGGAAGTACGGCCACCTGCGTCGGTGATGAAACCCAGTACCTTCTTCAGGTTCAACTGTGCGGTTTCGGACGGTGTCAGGTCAGCGGCAACCAGAATGACTTCATCCTGAATGGCGCTCAGATCGATAATCTTCAGACCCAGGATGTTGCGCAGCAGGCGCTTACCGATATCACGCACGTCAGCCGCACGCTCTTTCAGGTATTCATCATCCAGTTCTTCCAGGGCAGAAGCCTGACCTTCAATAACTTCATGAGCAGCTGCGTCAGCCGTCATGTGCTTATCTTTAATCAGGGCTATGATTTCCTGCTCCAGCTCCTCATCTTCGAGCAGCATAATATGCCCTTCAAAGATGGCTTCTTTTTCTTCACCGAACGTTTCACCAGCTTTCGTTTTGATCGTTTCCAGCTGGGCTGATGCCTTGGCACGACCGCTCAGAAAACGTTCAACTTCCTGATCAACCTGGTCGGCAGAAATTTTTTTCCGGTCAATGACGATTTCGTCTTCTTTCAGAAGCAGAGCTTTACCGAAAGCGATACCCGGGGATGCTAAAATGCCTGAAATCATAACCCTACCTTACTTGTGACTGATTTTTAAAAGAACCCGGGAAATTACTCGAGTTCCGCCATCAGTTTAACCAGATGTTCAACCGCTTTCTGCTCGTCTTCGCCTTCAGCGGAGATAGTCACAACGGTCCCTTGAGTCAGGCCCAGAGTCTGCAGTTTAAACAGGCTTTTTGCGCTGGCGCTTTTGCCGTTGGAAGTCACAGTAATTTCAGAAGTGAAGCCCTTAGCTTCTTTTACAAACTGGGCAGCAGGGCGGGTGTGCAGACCGTTCGGAGCGGTAATGGTAACTTCTTGCTGGAACATTGTATTTCCCCAACTTATAGGTTTAGTGTTGTGGAACTAAAGTCTAGCCTGGCGGTTTGACTTTAGCCTGTATTGTTAGCGCCAGTTTTTAACAGACGCGACGCACGAAGTGTTCTGTACAGTCCATTGCTGGCGGATATTGACCGCTGACGTTTCGTTCATCATTAAACATTATGCCGCTAAAGGAAGAATTGAACCAAATCATAAAATCGATTCAGCTAAGGCTTTTCCTGTAACGATTAATTTCGCGCATCAAAATAATTAGTCAGGTTAAATACCAGTTCCGACAGGCTGAATCAATGCCAGGAGAGGCTAAAATTTGAAGTAGGCCACAAAAAAGCACCTGAAAAGGTGCTTTTTTACGCATTTTTAACAACCTGGCATTACTGTTGCAATTCTTTTTCGGTAAAGAGATCGGCAAATAATGCGGTGCTTAAATAACGCTCACCCGATGATGGCAGAATAACCACAATATTCTTATTGGTAAAGCTTTCATCTTCTTGTAGTTTCAACGCCGCAGCAACCGCCGCGCCGGAGGAGATTCCGGCAAGAATGCCTTCTTCTTCCATTAAACGACGTGCAGTAGAGATAGCTTCTTCATTGGTGATGCCAATAACTTTATCGACCAGTTTGAGATCAAGGTTCGCCGGGATAAAGCCAGCGCCGATGCCCTGGATTTTATGCGGGCCGGGTTTGATTTCTTCACCTGCCAGCGCCTGGGCGATGACGGGAGAATCGGTTGGCTCAACGGCGACAGAGATGAGATCAGTCTTGCCTTTGGTGCCTTTAATGTAGCGGCTAACGCCGGTCAGCGTACCGCCAGTACCGACACCCGCAATAAATACATCAACCTGACCGTCGGTATCTTCCCAGATCTCCGGACCGGTGGTTTTTTCATGAATTTCCGGATTCGCCGGGTTGCTGAATTGTTGCAGCAGCAGGTATTTCTCTGGGTTACTGGCGACAATTTCTTCTGCTTTTTGAATCGCGCCTTTCATGCCTTTCGCGCCTTCAGTCAGTACCAGGTTTGCGCCCAGGGCTTTCAGCAGTTTGCGACGTTCAATACTCATTGTCTCTGGCATGGTCAGAGTGAGTTTATAACCGCGAGCGGCTGCCACATAAGCCAGAGCAATACCAGTGTTGCCGCTGGTGGGTTCAACCAGTTCAACGCCGGGTTTCAGCACGCCGCGTTTTTCGGCATCCCAAATCATATTGGCACCGATACGGCACTTAACGCTGAAGCTGGGGTTACGAGATTCCACCTTCGCCAGAATACGTCCGTTACCGATGCGATTCAGGCGAACCAGCGGTGTGTGACCGATAGTCAGCGAGTTATCTTCAAAAATCTTACTCATGGCCTGTCCTTAACTGTATGAAATTGGGATACAACAGGTAGCATACCCGCTCAGAGAATATGCGGAAGTAAGGATTTAGCATATCTATATACAGAAGGGAAATAATGGCTTGCAAGATGGAATAAGGGTGGCATAAGCCACCCCTGTTTCATACAAAAAGTTTACAAAACAACCGGAAGATTGTTACCGCCATAATGCATGTTTAGCGCGATAGCAATCGACCCACATCGCTGTCGCGCCACAGACGGCCACCGGCATGATGAACAGGTTGAGCACCGGGATCATCGTGAACAGACTCGTTAATGCGCCAAACTGCATATTGGTGATTTTGCGCGTGCGCAGGGCAGTGCGCATCTCTTTGAACGGCACTTTGTGGTTGTCGAACGGATAGTCGCAGTACTGAATGGCTAACATCCAGGCGCTGAACAGGAACCACAACACTGGCGCGACGGTTTGCCCGATGCCCGGGATGAAGTAGAGGATCAGCAATACGATGGCGCGTGGCAAATACCACGCAAATTTTTGCCATTCGCGTTTCATAATTCGCGGCACATCTTTCATGATGCCAAAAATTCCGGTATCCGGCGGCGTAGCGCCTGTCAGCCTTGCTTCCAGCTGTTCAGCCAATAAACCGTTAAATGGCGCGGCAATCCAGTTCGCAATAGTTGAGAAAAAATAGCCAAAAATCAGTAGCACGGAGAGAACCGCGACAGGCCACAGCAAATAGCTTAACCATTGCAGCCAGTCAGGCACGTGGCTCATTAATGATGGGATCCAGACATCCAGTTGGGTAAAGAGCCACCAGAATGCACTTCCCATCAACAAAATATTGACTAACAGAGGTAAAATGACAAAACGCCGAATCCCGGGTTGCGAGACGAGCTTCCAGCCTTGCGCAAAATAGTAAAAACCGCTGCGTGGGGAAGATGTGTATGTTGAAACCATAATCAGGAGATGCTCCTTTTGACCAATCCCAGGAAAATTCTGCGTATTTTACCGACTAATTGCGCAATGGACAGTTAGGATATGTTCGAAAAAACAGCAAAAAGCACGATTTCATCTATCTTTGTGCTGTGAAAGTTAAGAGTGCACTTGCACTCGAGGTAATCGGCAAATACTCTTAGTGAGTAAATGTTTGCCGTGGTGGCAAGGTGTTAGAACAACAGAGAATATAATGATGCAGGATTTGCGTCTGATATTAATCATTGTTGGCGCGATCGCCATAATCGCTTTACTGGTACATGGTTTCTGGACCAGCCGTAAAGAACGATCTTCTATGTTCCGCGATCGGCCATTAAAACGAATGAAGTCAAAACGTGACGACGATTCTTATGACGAGGATGTCGAAGATGATGAGGGCGTTGGTGAGGTTCGTGTTCACCGCGTAAATCATGCCCCGGCTAACGCCCAGGAGCATGAGGCTGCTCGTCCGTCGCCGCAACACCAGTACCAACCGCCTTATGCGTCTGCGCAGCCGCGTCAACCGGTTCAGCAGCCGCCTGAAGCGCAGGTAGCGCCGCAACATGCTCCGCATTCAGCGCAGCCGGTTCAGCAACCGCAGCCAGTTCAGCAGCCGGCCTACCAGCCGCAGCCTGAACAGCCAGTTGTTTCGCATGTACCGCCAGCTCCACAACCGACGCAGCCAGTGCCCCAACCAGCGCAGCAGGCTTTCCAGGTTGCAGAACCCGTAGCGGCACCGCAGCCTGAACCTGTAAATGAACCGGCGCCTGTCATGGATAAGCCGAAACGCAAAGAAGCGGTGATCATTATGAACGTTGCGGCGCATCACGGTAGTGAGCTTAATGGTGAACTGCTTCTTAACAGCATTCAGCAGGCGGGCTTCATCTTTGGCGATATGAATATTTACCATCGTCATCTTAGCCCTGACGGCAGTGGCCCTGCGTTATTCAGCCTGGCGAATATGGTGAAACCGGGAACATTCGATCCTGAAATGAAGGATTTCACCACTCCTGGCGTCACTATCTTTATGCAGGTTCCGTCTTATGGTGATGAACTGCAAAACTTCAAGCTGATGCTGCAATCTGCGCAGCATATCGCTGATGAAGTCGGTGGCGTGGTTCTTGACGATCAGCGCCGTATGATGACTCCGCAGAAACTGCGCGAGTATCAGGACATCATCCGCGAAGTGAAAGACGCTAACGCCTGATACACTTAAGGCAAATTAACTCTTCTTCGAACCCCCGCTTGTCGGGGGTTTTTAGCATTGATGGTGCGATATGGAATCAATCGAAAGACAACTCACAGAACTGCGAACGACGCTTCGCCATCATGAATATCTTTATCATGTGATGGATGCGCCGGAAATTCCCGACGCTGAATACGACAGGCTGATGCGTGAGCTGCGCGAGCTGGAAGCAAAACATCCGGAACTCATTACCCCGGATTCACCAACCCAGCGCGTAGGCGCAGCACCGCTGGCAGCCTTCAGCCAGATTCGTCATGAAGTTCCGATGCTGTCGTTGGACAACGTTTTTGATGAAGAGAGTTTTCTCGCCTTCAACAAACGCGTACTGGATCGTCTGAAAAGTAACGAAAAAGTCACCTGGTGCTGTGAGCTGAAGCTGGATGGTCTTGCCGTCAGCATTCTGTATGAGAATGGCGTTCTGGTCAGTGCGGCGACCCGTGGCGATGGCACCACCGGAGAAGACATTACGTCTAACGTCCGTACTATCCGCGCTATTCCGTTGAAATTGCATGGTGAGAATATCCCGGCGCGCCTGGAAGTACGTGGTGAAGTATTCCTGCCGCAAGCGGGATTCGAAAAGATCAACGAAGAGGCGCGACGCACGGGCGGGAAAGTATTTGCTAACCCACGTAATGCGGCGGCAGGTTCGCTGCGTCAGCTTGATCCACGTATCACGGCGAAGCGACCGCTCACTTTCTTCTGCTACGGCGTTGGTGTACTGGAAGGCGGCGAGCTGCCTGACACCCATCTTGGCCGTTTAATGCAATTTAAAAAGTGGGGATTACCGGTCAGCGATCGTGTCACGTTATGTGAATCGGCAGAAGAGGTGCTGGCGTTTTATCACAAAGTTGAAGAAGACCGCCCGACGTTGGGCTTTGATATCGACGGCGTGGTGATTAAAGTCAACTCACTGGCGCAGCAGGAACAGCTTGGCTTTGTTTCACGTGCCCCGCGCTGGGCAGTGGCGTTTAAATTCCCGGCGCAGGAACAGATGACTTTCGTGCGCGACGTTGAGTTTCAGGTTGGACGTACCGGCGCTATTACGCCCGTTGCGCGTCTGGAACCTGTACATGTTGCAGGTGTGCTGGTGAGCAATGCTACCTTACACAATGCCGATGAAATCGAACGTCTTGGTTTACGTATTGGCGATAAGGTGGTGATCCGCCGCGCTGGCGATGTGATCCCGCAGGTGGTTAACGTAGTGCTTTCTGAACGCCCGGAAGATACCCGTGAGGTTGTATTTCCGACGCATTGTCCGGTATGTGGTTCTGATGTTGAACGTGTGGAAGGAGAAGCAGTCGCCCGCTGTACTGGTGGCCTGATTTGCGGCGCTCAGCGTAAAGAGTCGCTGAAACATTTTGTTTCCCGCCGCGCGATGGACGTTGACGGTATGGGTGACAAAATCATCGACCAGCTTGTCGAAAAAGAGTACGTCCACACACCTGCTGACCTGTTCAAACTCACCGCAGGCAAACTGACCGGACTGGAGAGAATGGGGCCGAAATCAGCGCAAAACGTGGTTAACGCGCTGGAAAACGCGAAAGAAACCACCTTTTCCCGCTTCCTTTATGCGCTTGGCATCCGCGAAGTCGGCGAGGCCACTGCAGCAGGTCTGGCGGCATATTTCGGCACGCTGGAAGCACTGGAAGCAGCCTCGATTGAAGAGCTGCAAAAAGTTCCCGATGTCGGAATTGTCGTTGCATCCCATGTTCATAACTTCTTTGCCGAAGACAGTAACCGCAATGTCATCAGCGAGCTGTTAGCGGAAGGCGTTCGCTGGCCTGCGCCGGTCGTCATCAACGCTGAAGAGATCGACAGTCCGTTTGCCGGTAAAACCGTGGTGCTCACCGGTAGCTTAAGTCAGATGTCGCGTGATGACGCTAAAGCTCGCCTGGTCGAACTGGGCGCGAAAGTTGCGGGCAGCGTGTCGAAGAAAACCGATCTGGTGATCGCCGGAGAAGCCGCAGGTTCTAAACTGGCGAAAGCGCAGGAATTGGGCATTGAAGTGATCGACGAAGCTGAAATGCTACGTTTGCTGGGTAACTGAGATGGAAAAAGAGCAGCTGATTGAAATAGCCAATACGATAATGCCGTTTGGCAAGTATAAAGGGCGTCGCTTAATCGACCTGCCGGAAGAGTATCTTTTGTGGTTTGCCCGCAAGGATGAGTTCCCGGCGGGAAAACTCGGTGAGCTAATGCAAATCACGCTGCTGATTAAAACCGAGGGGCTGACGCAACTGGTTCAGCCCCTGAAACGACCGCTTTAAATCTTCCCAGCGTGGCTTTCCTGCTGCGCCTGTAGTTGCTCGGTCTGGCGCTTATAACGACGCGCCAGCACCGCGCAAACCATCAGCTGGATCTGATGGAAAATCATCAGTGGTAGCACCATCATACCGATAACTGACGTTGGGAACAGAATGTTCGCCATCGGAATACCATTCGCCAGGCTCTTTTTCGAACCACAGAAGACAATCGTTATCTCATCCGCTTTATTGAAACCTAGTCGGCGTGCCATAAAGACGTTAATCACAATCACGATAGCCAACAGCACGCAGCTGACCACCACGATAAACAGCAACGATCCCCAGCCGACTTTGTGCCAGATGCCGTTAACGACGGCTTCGCTGAACGCCGTATAGACCACCAACAGAATGGAGGTCTGGTCAGTTTTCGCAATCCACTTTTTATTGCGCGCCACCCAGTTGCCAATCCACGGGCGAGAAAGATGCCCCAACACAAAAGGTAGTAACAGCTGCAGCATAATCTTACCGACCTGCTCAAGGCTGCCCTCTGCACCGTGAACATTCATCACCAGACCAACCAGCAATGGCGAAAGGAAAATACCCAGCAGGCTGGATGCTGATGCAGAACAAACGGCCGCCGCGACGTTACCGCCCGCCATCGAAGTAAAAGCGATTGCAGACTGCACGGTGGCAGGGAGAATGCAAAGATAGAGAAAGCCGGAATAGAGCATGGGATCGACGTTTACGGGTTTCCACCAGGCAAACAACACGCCCAGAACCGGAAACAGCACGAAGGTACTGCACATCACCCACAAATGCAGTCGCCAGTGACTACCGCCTGCAATAATAGCCTCTCGCGACAACTTCGCGCCGTGCATAAAGAACAACAGGGCAATGGCTGCCGTGGTCAGATTTTCAAAGAAGGGGACAAAACCGCCTCTGGCCGGAAAGAAAGAAGCCAGTAACACCACCGTGACCAGGGTTAAGGTGAAAGGATCGAGGATACGAAAAAGTTTCATAAAGACTCCAGATGATCGATGGTGCTATTGTGCTTCTTTCAGTTTGAGAAATAAAATTGATTTATTGCATTCATTCATGAAGAAAATAGATGAATGACTCATTAAAACAATTAAATGTTTTCGTCACAGTAGCGCAGGAAGAACCGGTCACTTTCAACAACTGCTGAAGCATTAGAGGACGTGGAGCAAGAACAAGGAGAATAGTGATGGCAGGGCGAGAAGGGGATTCGTTGTATCATATATCGTGTTATGTATTTCTGCCGGGAATCCCGGCAGAAATGGTTCAGAAGTTAAATTTGACCGAGTAAATGATGGCGTCCTGATACCAGGCTTCTCCCAGCTTGTCATCCGCGTAGCGATACTGAATGCCTGCGGTGATTTTCGCGGTAGCGTTCCACCAGAGGGCGACCGCACCGTTCAGCCCTTCTTTACCGCCATTACCTGCTGCGTAGGTGGCATCACGATCAAACTCGTACTCGTTCCAGTTGGTGAGGGTGAATTTCTCTCTGCCCAGCATAAAGCTGTAACCCGCAACCCAACCTGCCACGTAACCGTTATCGCCAGTGTAATAGGTTTGATCCGTATAGCGTTTAGCGAAGAACGGTTTGAACCACCACCCCTTGCCAGTAAAGTTGTAGCCGATACCGTACAGGAACATATCATCGTGGAAATTCACACGATTTGCAGAACCGTAGGTGCCA
This sequence comes from Escherichia sp. 93.1518, assembly GCF_013368915.2. Taxonomy (NCBI): domain Bacteria; kingdom Pseudomonadati; phylum Pseudomonadota; class Gammaproteobacteria; order Enterobacterales; family Enterobacteriaceae; genus Escherichia; species Escherichia sp. 93.1518. The sequence continues at coordinate 4,032 of NZ_JABWMT020000007.1, read as the reverse complement.
TACGCGTGCAGGTAGAGATTAAATCCGGTATCGCCCAGGTAAATGCGGTTGGTATTTTTAAAGGTATAACGCTGCTCGCTACCTGGTTTATCGTGGCGGTCGTTATAAAAATTTTCCCAGTCGAAGAACCCGTACATTTCTCCCCAACTAAAGTTAGCGCCGCCTTCCAGTTCAAGATAACCAAAATCATCTTTGTGTGATTTGGTCGACGATTTCTCAGTGGTTCTGCTGGTCCAGTCCAGGTAATGCACGCCGATATCTGCAAATCCACTTTTAAATTCTGCATGAGATATAACAGGTATGGCTAATAAAGAGGAAAGAGTCAGAAGATGTTTTTTCATAGCATAAATCCCTATGCCGATCGTTATTAGTAGATTGCTTAATAAAATGGTTGCTTAAAAACGGCATATTGTTAATGCAAGGGAGTGAGTATCACCAATACAGTTTTTGCTGAGAATTAATAGTGAAAAGATATAAATCCATCGATATCGAATCACTATTGAATGCGTGAAAAAAGTGTATTGGTAAGAGCCGGGACAACCTCGCTATAAAAAGGCGTTAGATTCAACCCCACAGAAAAAGGATATATATGTCTCAGGCAAATTTTTCTCATAACCCGCTGTATTGCGTCGATATTATCCGGGCTTATAAACCAGATTTCACACCACGAGTGGTTTTTATTTTAGGTTCCGGGCTGGGCGCGCTGGCCGATCAGATTGAGAACGCTGTCGCCATTTCCTATGAAAAGCTGCCGGGCTTCCCGGTGAGTACGGTGCATGGACATGCAGGCGAGCTGGTGTTGGGGCATCTCCAGGGCGTTCCGGTGGCATGTATGAAAGGTCGGGGACATTTCTATGAAGGTCGTGGAATGACCATCATGACCGATGCGATTCGTACTTTCAAATTGCTGGGTTGTGAACTGCTGTTCTGCGCCAATGCGGCGGGATCACTGCGTCCGGAGGTGGGGGCGGGCAGTCTGGTTGCGCTGAAAGACCACATCAACACCATGCCGGGTACACCGATGGTGGGTCTTAACGATGAACGTTTTGGAGAACGCTTCTTCTCGCTGGCAAATGCCTATGATGCGGATTACCGGGCTCTGTTGCAAAAAGTGGCGAAAGAAGAGGGATTCCCCCTGACGGAAGGTGTGTTTGTTTCGTATCCGGGACCGAATTTCGAAACGGCGGCTGAAATTCGCATGATGCAAATTATTGGCGGGGATGTCGTTGGAATGTCCGTTGTGCCTGAAGTTATTTCAGCACGCCATTGTGACCTGAAGGTAGTGGCCGTTTCTGCGATTACCAATATGGCGGAAGGTCTGAGTGACGTGAAGCTCTCGCATACCCAAACGCTGGCAGCAGCGGAGCTCTCTAAGCAGAACTTTATCAACCTTATTTGCGGCTTTCTGCGCAATATTGCCTAAGTAAAACAACAATAAACGGCCTCACGGGTGAGGCCACATGATGCGATAAGGAAACGATTATGAGCATCGCTTTACGCTTAAAGGTAATGTCCTTTTTGCAATATTTTATCTGGGGGAGCTGGCTGGTTACCCTCGGTTCTTACATGATTAATACCCTTCATTTTACCGGCGCTAACGTCGGTATGGTCTACAGCTCCAAAGGGATTGCTGCGATAATTATGCCTGGCATTATGGGGATTATCGCGGATAAATGGCTGCGTGCGGAACGTGCATATATGCTGTGCCACTTGGTGTGTGCTGGTGTGCTTTTTTATGCGGCGTCGGTGAGTGATCCGGATACGATGTTTTGGGTGATGTTAGTCAATGCGATGGCATTTATGCCGACTATCGCATTATCGAACAGCGTCTCTTATTCCTGCCTCGCCCAGGCGGGGCTTGACCCGGTGACGGCTTTCCCGCCTATTCGCGTTTTTGGTACGGTGGGGTTCATCATCGCGATGTGGGCGGTAAGCTTACTGCATCTGGAATTGAGCAGTCTGCAACTGTATATCGCTTCCGGGGCGTCTCTGCTGCTGTCGGCTTATGCGCTGACTTTGCCTAAGATTCCTGTTGCGCAGAAAAAAGTGGCTACTTCGCTTGCCAGTAAGCTCGGTCTGGATGCCTTCGTCCTGTTCAAAAATCCACGCATGGCCATCTTTTTCCTCTTCGCCATGATGCTGGGCGCGGTACTGCAAATTACCAACGTTTTTGGCAACCCGTTCCTGCATGATTTTGCTCGTAACCCGGAGTTTGCTGATAGCTTCGTGGTGAAGTATCCGTCCATTTTACTGTCAGTTTCACAGATGGCTGAAGTCGGTTTTATTCTGACGATTCCGTTCTTTTTAAAGCGTTTCGGTATCAAAACGGTCATGCTTATGAGTATTGTGGCCTGGACGCTACGCTTTGGCTTCTTCGCTTATGGCGATCCGTCACCAACCGGGTTTATTTTGCTGCTGCTGTCGATGATTGTTTACGGCTGCGCGTTTGATTTCTTCAATATTTCCGGTTCGGTCTTTGTCGAACAGGAAGTTGATTCCAGCATTCGTGCCAGCGCACAGGGGCTCTTTATGACCATGGTAAATGGTGTCGGTGCGTGGGTCGGCTCGATTCTGAGCGGTATGGCAGTAGATTACTTCTCGGTAGATGGCGTAAAAGACTGGCAAACTATCTGGCTGATGTTTGCAGGATATTCTCTTTTCCTCGCAGTGATATTTTTCTTTGGGTTTAAATATAACCATGACCCTGAAAAGATAACACATCGAACAATGACATATTAAAAGGATTTGCAGCTCTGTTTTTCGGGGTTGCTTTTATGATAAAGGTTAATTAGTGAAAGATATTTTATTTTCTTCTGGTGTCGGTTTTGGCATTGGTGCTTTATTTACAATCGTGCGATTACCTATTCCTGTGCCAAATGTATTGCCGGGTATATTATCTATTGTGTTTATGTATGTAGGTTATCTGGTGGTGAAATACTTTATACCGTGATAATTTAACAAGATATATTTATTAAACGGAGCACTTAATTATGGAACGCATTTACAGAACAGACCTTAAGTTGCTCCGTTATTTTCTTGCTGTAGCGGAAGAGTTACATTTTGGCCGCGCAGCGGCGCGTTTAAATATGTCTCAGCCTCCGCTCAGTATTCATATTAAAGAGCTGGAAAATCAACTTGGCACACAGCTTTTTATTCGTCACTCGCGCAGCGTCGTCCTGACACACGCGGGCAAAATTTTGATGGAAGAATCGCGCCGATTGCTGATGAATGCAAATCAGGTGTTGGCTCGGATTGAACAAATAGGGCGGGGAGAAGCAGGGCGGATTGAACTCGGTGTGGTCGGAACGGCAATGTGGGGACGGATGCGACCGGTTATGCGGCGATTTCTTAGGGAAAACCCCAACGTTGAAGTACTGTTTCGCGAAAAGATGCCTGCGATGCAAATGGCGCTGTTGGAGCGTCGCGAACTCGATGCCGGGATCTGGCGAATGGCGACAGAACCACCGGAAGATTTTACCAGCTTACGCTTGCATGAATCGGCGTTTCTGGTAGCGATGCCTGAAGAGCATCACCTCTCATCATATTCCGCCGTTCCGCTGGAAGCACTACGTGACGAGTATTTTGTCACAATGCCGCCCGTGTACACTGACTGGGATTTTTTGCAGCGTGTTTGTCAGCAGGCGGGGTTTTCACCGGTTGTTATTCGCGAAGTTAATGAACCGCAAACGGTGCTGGCCATGATCAGTATGGGTATTGGTATCACCTTGATAGCAGACAGCTACGCACAGATGAACTGGCCTGGTGTCATTTTTCGTCCGCTCAAAGAGCGCATCCCGGCAGATTTGTATATTGTTTATGAAACGCAGCAGGTGACACCCGCGATGGTTAAGCTGTTGGCAGCATTGACACAGTAGGCGAGGAGTTGCCGGAAATCGTAGGTCTGATAAGCGAAGCGCATCAGGCAATTTCGCAAATCGCAGATAGCAAAAAAGCGCCTTTAGGGCGCTTTTTTACATTGGTGGGTCGTGCAGGATTCGAACCTGCGACCAATTGATTAAAAGTCAACTGCTC
>NZ_JABWMT020000079.1:0-1718 GCF_013368915.2 Escherichia sp. 93.1518 | reverse complement strand
GAACCACTTTAGGGTGTCTTTTGATTTCATGAAGATATTCCTTAAAATATTATTGATTTTCATTGCGATATTGTATGTCTGATTCAGGATATGTTGACTTATACATCGGTTTTGTCTGGGTTATTGGATATGCCAATCCCTAATTTTATTAGGGCATGACTAAAAATGCTGAATATGATAAGGAGAGATGTGATTATCAGTATGCTGTTCATATAGCCTCGAATTAGTAATGTGTTATATATGATATAGTTGACAATTTTTATCTTGGGTGTTCTTAAAGTTCGTAGATAAACATTGTCGTTTCAGGTATACAGGAATGCTAACAGGTGGCAGCAAAAATCAGGCGGTTTATGGCGCAAGCTGAAGCGGCAACTGCAAACTATCTTATGCAGAGACTCTACACGGATTGGGTTTAAAAGTATACATAGATAACAGTTTTTATCTGAAGAAGAAAAATATCAAGGTGATATAGCCTATATGCCTATGATGCGGAGGAATGAATGTGATGGGAGTGATGTATCTGAATAGTTGAAAAACCGCAGTCACGTCGTATGCAAGAACGTGCTGCGGTTGGTTTGACTTTGATTGAGACGTTTTGGAATTTTTTTCGGTGGCAAAAATGGGGCAAAAAGTAGGAAAAGGGGCAAAGAAAAGGGTGGGTTATCGTAGTTTGTTGTAGTAATTGATATTGTTTAACATTTTGAAAAATAAATAAAATCTTTATGTATTAGATAGTTGTGATTTTTGCCCTTACTTGTTGAGATTGTAGAGTATAAACCGCTGCACATTATTATATGTGCGGCGGTTTCTTTCAAGGCAATGGAGAATAGCGGTATTACTAGTAATTTATATTATATGAAGTTAGTCCGATGTATAGATCACAACTTTGTTTCTTCCCGTTCTTTTGGCTTCGTATAACGCCTTGTCAGCATTAATCAACATCTCTGATGGGGTAAACTTGTTTGAGTTTGCAACAAAACCACCAATGCTGATAGTGACTTTTTTTACACCATACTTTACAGTTAGATTCTGTGTTTTTATTTCAATATTTCTTCTTATTCTCTCGCTGATTGATGGGATCTGTGCGAGTGAAAGTCCATTAAATACAACTGCGAACTCTTCACCACCAAGGCGACCAAATAAGTCCCTTCTGCGAATAGTTTTTGCAATGATTTTTGTTACTGTGCTTATTACTATATCTCCAGTGTGATGTCCATGCTGGTCATTTATCTTCTTGAAGTGATCAATGTCGAGCATTAATACACAAATGGAATTATTATTGTTGTTTTTTAGTATTGCCTTGAAGGCATTTAAAAAACCACCTCTATTATAAGTGTTAGTTAAAAAATCGTGTGAAGCCAGATAATCTGAATATTTTAATTTCAAAAATATAAAATACATTAGAGTGCATATGATATATAGGCTGGATGCTAGTTCAAGCCCTTTGGCCCAATACCATATAGGATAACGTGAATCCATAAAATGCAATAATATTAAGTTATCACATGCTAGAGCAATGCTGATAAAGCTAATGCAAAACCATATTTTTGAATAATTTTTAATAAAAAAGCATGAAGAAACAAGAAGTAATAGCCAGAAATAAATTATCGTCTTAATGTAGAATGTATTCCATGTCAATTGATGGCTGACGGAGGAATAGTATACTATATTAATAGAGTAGCTTTCATTCGCGCCACTTAATATTTTGGCTGTAAATG
>NZ_JABWMT020000078.1:0-1732 GCF_013368915.2 Escherichia sp. 93.1518 | reverse complement strand
ATCAGACAATCTGTGTGAGCACTTCAAAGAACGCTTCTTTAAGGTAAGGAGGTGATCCAACCGCAGGTTCCCCTACGGTTACCTTGTTACGACTTCACCCCAGTCATGAATCACAAAGTGGTAAGCGCCCTCCCGAAGGTTAAGCTACCTACTTCTTTTGCAACCCACTCCCATGGTGTGACGGGCGGTGTGTACAAGGCCCGGGAACGTATTCACCGTGGCATTCTGATCCACGATTACTAGCGATTCCGACTTCATGGAGTCGAGTTGCAGACTCCAATCCGGACTACGACGCACTTTATGAGGTCCGCTTGCTCTCGCGAGGTCGCTTCTCTTTGTATGCGCCATTGTAGCACGTGTGTAGCCCTGGTCGTAAGGGCCATGATGACTTGACGTCATCCCCACCTTCCTCCAGTTTATCACTGGCAGTCTCCTTTGAGTTCCCGGCCGGACCGCTGGCAACAAAGGATAAGGGTTGCGCTCGTTGCGGGACTTAACCCAACATTTCACAACACGAGCTGACGACAGCCATGCAGCACCTGTCTCACAGTTCCCGAAGGCACCAATCCATCTCTGGAAAGTTCTGTGGATGTCAAGACCAGGTAAGGTTCTTCGCGTTGCATCGAATTAAACCACATGCTCCACCGCTTGTGCGGGCCCCCGTCAATTCATTTGAGTTTTAACCTTGCGGCCGTACTCCCCAGGCGGTCGACTTAACGCGTTAGCTCCGGAAGCCACGCCTCAAGGGCACAACCTCCAAGTCGACATCGTTTACGGCGTGGACTACCAGGGTATCTAATCCTGTTTGCTCCCCACGCTTTCGCACCTGAGCGTCAGTCTTCGTCCAGGGGGCCGCCTTCGCCACCGGTATTCCTCCAGATCTCTACGCATTTCACCGCTACACCTGGAATTCTACCCCCCTCTACGAGACTCAAGCCTGCCAGTATCAGATGCAGTTCCCAGGTTGAGCCCGGGGATTTCACATCTGACTTAACAAACCGCCTGCGTGCGCTTTACGCCCAGTAATTCCGATTAACGCTTGCACCCTCCGTATTACCGCGGCTGCTGGCACGGAGTTAGCCGGTGCTTCTTCTGCGGGTAACGTCAATGAGCAAAGGTATTAACTTTACTCCCTTCCTCCCCGCTGAAAGTACTTTACAACCCGAAGGCCTTCTTCATACACGCGGCATGGCTGCATCAGGCTTGCGCCCATTGTGCAATATTCCCCACTGCTGCCTCCCGTAGGAGTCTGGACCGTGTCTCAGTTCCAGTGTGGCTGGTCATCCTCTCAGACCAGCTAGGGATCGTCGCCTAGGTGAGCCGTTACCCCACCTACTAGCTAATCCCATCTGGGCACATCCGATGGCAAGAGGCCCGAAGGTCCCCCTCTTTGGTCTTGCGACGTTATGCGGTATTAGCTACCGTTTCCAGTAGTTATCCCCCTCCATCGGGCAGTTTCCCAGACATTACTCACCCGTCCGCCACTCGTCAGCAAATCAGCAAGCTGATTCCTGTTACCGTTCGACTTGCATGTGTTAGGCCTGCCGCCAGCGTTCAATCTGAGCCATGATCAAACTCTTCAATTTAAAAGTTTGATGCTCAAAGAATTAAACTTCGTAATGAATTACGTGTTCACTCTTGAGACTTGGTATTCATTTATCGTCCGAGGACGTTAAGAATCCGTATCTTCGAGTGCCCACACAGATTGTCTGATAAATTGTTAAAGAGCAGT
>NZ_JABWMT020000077.1:0-1785 GCF_013368915.2 Escherichia sp. 93.1518 | reverse complement strand
GCCGCCAGGCAAATTCTGTTTTATCAACACGTCTTATCCTGACATGTCGATTTAATCTGTATCAGGCTGAAAATCTTCTCTCAATCCGCCAAAACACCTTCGGCGTTGTAAGGTTAAGCCTCACGGTTCATTAGTACCGGTTAGCTCAACGCATCGCTGCGCTTACACACCCGGCCTATCAACGTCGTCGTCTTCAACGTTCCTTCAGGACTCTCAAGGAGTCAGGGAGAACTCATCTCGGGGCAAGTTTCGTGCTTAGATGCTTTCAGCACTTATCTCTTCCGCATTTAGCTACCGGGCAGTGCCATTGGCATGACAACCCGAACACCAGTGATGCGTCCACTCCGGTCCTCTCGTACTAGGAGCAGCCCCCCTCAGTTCTCCAGCGCCCACGGCAGATAGGGACCGAACTGTCTCACGACGTTCTAAACCCAGCTCGCGTACCACTTTAAATGGCGAACAGCCATACCCTTGGGACCTACTTCAGCCCCAGGATGTGATGAGCCGACATCGAGGTGCCAAACACCGCCGTCGATATGAACTCTTGGGCGGTATCAGCCTGTTATCCCCGGAGTACCTTTTATCCGTTGAGCGATGGCCCTTCCATTCAGAACCACCGGATCACTATGACCTGCTTTCGCACCTGCTCGCGCCGTCACGCTCGCAGTCAAGCTGGCTTATGCCATTGCACTAACCTCCTGATGTCCGACCAGGATTAGCCAACCTTCGTGCTCCTCCGTTACTCTTTAGGAGGAGACCGCCCCAGTCAAACTACCCACCAGACACTGTCCGCAACCCGGATTACGGGTCCACGTTAGAACATCAAACATTAAAGGGTGGTATTTCAAGGTCGGCTCCACGCAGACTGGCGTCCACGCTTCAAAGCCTCCCACCTATCCTACACATCAAGGCTCAATGTTCAGTGTCAAGCTATAGTAAAGGTTCACGGGGTCTTTCCGTCTTGCCGCGGGTACACTGCATCTTCACAGCGAGTTCAATTTCACTGAGTCTCGGGTGGAGACAGCCTGGCCATCATTACGCCATTCGTGCAGGTCGGAACTTACCCGACAAGGAATTTCGCTACCTTAGGACCGTTATAGTTACGGCCGCCGTTTACCGGGGCTTCGATCAAGAGCTTCGCCTTGCGGCTGACCCCATCAATTAACCTTCCGGCACCGGGCAGGCGTCACACCGTATACGTCCACTTTCGTGTTTGCACAGTGCTGTGTTTTTAATAAACAGTTGCAGCCAGCTGGTATCTTCGACTGATTTCAGCTCCACGAGCAAGTCGCTTCACCTACATATCAGCGTGCCTTCTCCCGAAGTTACGGCACCATTTTGCCTAGTTCCTTCACCCGAGTTCTCTCAAGCGCCTTGGTATTCTCTACCTGACCACCTGTGTCGGTTTGGGGTACGATTTGATGTTACCTGATGCTTAGAGGCTTTTCCTGGAAGCAGGGCATTTGTTGCTTCAGCACCGTAGTGCCTCGTCATCACGCCTCAGCCTTGATTTTCCGGATTTGCCTGGAAAACCAGCCTACACGCTTAAACCGGGACAACCGTCGCCCGGCCAACATAGCCTTCTCCGTCCCCCCTTCGCAGTAACACCAAGTACAGGAATATTAACCTGTTTCCCATCGACTACGCCTTTCGGCCTCGCCTTAGGGGTCGACTCACCCTGCCCCGATTAACGTTGGACAGGAACCCTTGGTCTTCCGGCGAGCGGGCTTTTCACCCGCTTTATCGTTACTTATGTCAGCATTCGCACTTCTGATACCTCCAGCA
>NZ_JABWMT020000076.1:0-1954 GCF_013368915.2 Escherichia sp. 93.1518 | reverse complement strand
TGTCAACGACGGATGAAAAGTGATCCACTTATATCTCCACCAACGGCCCAATATTGATCCACCGTTTTACTCAGGATTAGCTTCTGCTATAACCCCGGCCTTTCGTTTCTGTCTGAGTCGATAGCTTTCTCCTTTGATTTGAACGACATGTGAGTGGTGTAAGATACGGTCCAGCATCGCTGAGGTCAGTGCTGCATCACCGGCGAACGTTTGATCCCACTGCCCGAACGGCAGATTGGATGTCAGGATCATTGCGCTCTTTTCGTAACGTTTAGCGATGACCTGGAAGAACAGCTTTGCTTCTTCCTGACTGAACGGCAGATAGCCTATTTCATCAATGATGAGCAGGCGGGGGGCCATTACTCCACGCTGAAGCGTCGTTTTATAACGGCCCTGACGTTGTGCCGTAGATAACTGAAGTAACAGATCTGCTGCTGTTGTGAAGCGAACTTTGATACCTGCACGGACTGCTTCATAGCCCATCGCTATTGCCAGATGGGTTTTCCCCACACCTGATGGCCCCAGTAACACGATATTTTCATTACGTTCTATGAAGCTGAGTGAGCGTAACGACTGGAGTTGCTTCTGCGGTGCTCCGGTGGCGAATGTGAAGTCATACTCTTCGAACGTTTTCACCGCCGGGAAGGCTGCCATTCGGGTATACATCGCCTGTTTACGTTGATGACGTGCCAGTTTTTCTTCATGAAGCAGATGCTCCAGGAAGTCCATATAACTCCATTCCTGGTCTACTGCCTGTTGTGACAGCGCAGGCGCTGCGCTTATAAGGCTTTCCAGTTGCAACTGCCCGGCGAGCGCCATCAGTCGTTGATGTTGCAGTTCCATCATCACGCCACTCCTCTGCAGAATGAGTCGTAGATGGAGAGTGGATGATGCAGGGGGTGTTTGTCGAAGTTCACCAGATTTTCATCAAGATGCACGTCATACTCTTTTTTCTCCGGAGGCAGTGCCAGCATGGACTGCTGCTCTTCGAGCCATCGATCGCAGGGACGTGCCTGGATTGTTTCATGCTTTCGTTGGTTAGCGACATCGTGCAGCCAGCGCAGACCGTGGCGGTTGGCTGTTTCAACATCGACAGTGATCCCCATCGGGCGCAGGCGAGTCATTAGTGGGATGTAAAAACTGTTACGGGTGTACTGCACCATCCGTTCCACCTTACCTTTAGTCTGTGCCCTGAAGGGGCGACACAGTCGGGGAGAGAAGCCCATCTCCTTGCCGAACTGCCACAGCGAAGGATGGAACCGGTGCTGACCGGTCTGATATGCGTCACGTTGCAGAACCACAGTTTTCATATTGTCATACAACACTTCGCGCGGCACACCACCAAAGAAGCGGAACGCATTACGATGGCAGGTCTCCAGCGTGTCATAACGCATATTGTCAGTGAATTCGATGTACAGCATTCGGCTGTATCCGAGAACAGCAACGAACACGTGAAGCGGTGAGCGACCATTACGCATAGTGCCCCAGTCAACCTGCATCTGTCGTCCGGGTTCAGTTTCGAACCGAACGGCAGGCTCCTGCTCCTGAGGAACCGAGAGAGAACGAATGAATGCCCTGAGAATGGTCATTCCGCCACGATATCCCTGGTCTCTGATCTCGCGAGCGATTACCGTTGCCGGGATTTTGTAAGGATGAGCATCGGCGATGCGTTGACGAATATAATCCCGGTATTCATCCAGGAGTGAAGCAACAGCAGGTCGCGGCGTATATTTTGGCGGCTCAGATTTTGCCTGCAAATAACGTTTAACGGTATTGCGGGAGATCCCCAGTTCTCTGGCAATCGCCCGGCTACTCATTCCCTGCTTGTGCAGGATTTTAATTTCCATAACTGTCTCAAAAGTGACCATAAACTCTCCTGAATCAGGAGAGCAGATTACCCCCTGGATCTGATTTCAGGCGTTGGGTGTGGATCACTATTGCACCGTTCGTGACA
>NZ_JABWMT020000075.1:0-2010 GCF_013368915.2 Escherichia sp. 93.1518 | reverse complement strand
GTTTTATTAAATGCTTTTATTTACATTATGCTTATTCGAATCATGTATAAAGAGATGTTTATAGCTATTATTTCTCTTATAAAAAAATAAGGATTGAAATGAACAATAAAATTATCCCAGTAACGCAACCTTCTTTACCAGAACTTGCGGAATTCACACCTTACTTGGAAAAGATATGGCAAAATAAATGGTTGACAAATAATGGACCATTTCATCAAGAACTGGAAGACAAATTATGCGAGTTTTTGGGAGTACAACATATATCTCTTTTTAACAACGCAACTATTGCATTAATCACAGCTTTACAAGCACTAAGAATAACAGGTGAAGTAATAACAACCCCATATTCATTTGTTGCAACATCACATGCCATTCTATGGAATGGACTTACACCTGTGTTTGTCGATATTGAAAATGGTGGATATAACATTGATTACAAAAAAATAGAACAGGCCATTACGCCAAAAACATCAGCTATTTTACCTGTCCATTGCTATTCAACGCCATGTAACGTCGAAGAAATTCAAAAAATAGCAGATAATTATGGTTTGAAAGTAATCTACGATGCAGCACATGCATTTGGTGTGAATTTTAAAGGGGAAAGTATACTTAACTATGGTGATTTATCAATTCTAAGTTTTCATGCGACGAAAGTATTTAATACCTTTGAAGGCGGAGCAATTATTAGCCCTGATGCAAAAACTAAGTTGCGGATAGATCGATTAAAAAATTTTGGTATTGCCGATGAGGTGACTGTAACAGCACCAGGAATAAATGGTAAAATGAGTGAAATTAATGCTGCATTTGGGCTTGTTCAGTTAAAACATATTGAAGAGTCAATATATAAGCGGAAAATGATCGATAATCTTTATCGGAAATTACTTAAAGGGATTCCGGGGATTACTATTTTTCCAGAAAATAAAAATGCAAACAGTAACTATTCATATTTTCCTGTTCTCATAGATGACGGTTTCCATATGAGTCGCGACCAGGCGTATGAATTACTTAAGAAAAATAATATTCTATCTCGAAAGTATTTTTATCCATTAATCAGCAATATGCCTATGTATCGAGGGTTGATGTCAGCAAGTGTAGATAACCTACCAATAGCCAATAATGTTGCAGATAAAGTGCTTTGCTTGCCAATTTATAAGGATTTAAATGAAGACATTGTTGTAAAAATAGCAAAATTATTATTGGGTAAATCGTGATATGCCGCATTTAGATGAAGTACAGCTAAAAAAAATGGGTTTTAAAAGCGTCGGATATAATGTAAGGATTTCAGATAAAGCTTCTTTTTATGGATGTGGCAACATTAGTATTGGAAATAATGTAAGGATAGATGATTTTTGCGTACTTTCAGCTGGAGAAGGTGGTATTGATATACACGATTATATTCATATAGCCGTATACTCTTCAATTATTGGAAGAGGAAAAGTAACAATATCTGACTATGCAAATATATCATCTCGCGTGTCAATATATTCCAGCAATGATGATTACTCTGGTAATTATATGACTAATCCAGTTGTTCCTGATGAATATACTAATATACATAGCGGACCAGTGTTTATAGGCAAACATGTCATCATAGGTTGTGGAAGTATTGTTCTTCCTAATGTCATTTTACATGAAGGTGCAGCTATTGGAGCTCTTTCCATCGTCAAAGAGGATTGTGAATCATTTACGATAAATGTAGGTATACCTGCTAAACCAATATCTGAAAGAAGTAAAAAATTATTGGAGCTTGAGCCTGTTTTTAAGTCAAGTATTATTGGAGATAATTTGTGAAAGTTCATATTTATTTTCGGCATACGGATATTAGTCGAACAACTAAAAATAATCGACCTGAGTGGTTTAGCCATGAAAAGTGCTTTGTAAATCTGATTAATACGATTAAAAATTCTAAATATAAAGATCAAATAGCATTTAATTTTATATTTGATGGTTCACTAAACGTTGCTTCTTTAGATCCGTTATATCAGTGTTTTGAAAAAATCGATCTAAATA
>NZ_JABWMT020000074.1:0-2019 GCF_013368915.2 Escherichia sp. 93.1518 | reverse complement strand
ACCATAAACCATGTAACAATCAATATAAAAGAACAACATATGTCACAGTTTTGGAGATATTATTTTTATTCTCTCTCTGGTAATGGTATTAAATAATCCCTTTTTTCTTGTAGGTTTCCATAATGAAATTAGTTCGTATTGACATACAAAACTTTAGAGGTATTTCTTCTGCCTCTATCAATCTCGAAAACTTTACAACCTTAATAGGTTCTAATAACATTGGTAAATCAACCATACTTAAAGCGATAAAAATACTTGTTGATACAACTAATCCAACGTCTGAAGATTGGCCATTTCGTACACCCAGTAATGAAGAAATGATCATCACAGGAGTTTTTTCCGACATACAAGATTGCGAGCAAAATAAACCAGCCATTTCTAATCTAATTCATGAAGGGAAACTCAGTATTCGAGTTAGAGCTAAATGGGATCATGACAATGGATGTATAGGTCTTCCTTGTTATGAAGCATTTTATTGCAAAGAAGATATAGAGGACTATACAACGTCTATAACCGCCGCAAGAAATATTCCGTGGTTGCTAAACATCATAAATGAACTTAATTGTAATAATGCTAAAAGCTACAAGGAAATGCAAAGTGACATTATTGGATTAATAAAACAAAGGCATCCGGAAAAAGTTTCATCTAATTTATGCTGGACTTCTGAAGGCATTAACTTTAAGAATAGCTTACAGCAAGCTCTACCGCATGTATTATATATACCAGCATGTTTTAAAATTGAGGACGATCTTAAATCACAGAAAGGCACACCTTTTGGATTTTTATTTTCTAATAGAGTTTATCCAGTACTACAGTCTGACCCATCTTTCACCCAATATACTGCCTCGCTTGACCTATTGCACAAGAAGATGAAAGGTGAAGTTGATGGTGAAGTTATTGAAGGATTGCATGAATTAATGGAGTCTATTACTGAATCTCTTAATCAGGTGATGGACTTAAAATCTAAGGTAAAATTAAGCCTAACTGAAATTGACATTAATTCTGCTTTAATGAAGGCAGCAACATTAGTCATTGAAGATAAACTTGAAACTCAACTTGAATATCAGGGTAGTGGAGTTCAACGAGCTTTGGCTTATGCTTTACTTGAATCTAATGCTTTATTCGAAGTCAATACGTCTCAAAGATCAACAATTATTCTTTATGAAGAACCTGAGCTATATATACATCCACATTTGATGCGATTACTGAGAGATAAACTTAGAGAAAAATCAACAAATGCCTCTTGCCAAGTTATCGTTAGTACACATTCACCATTCTTAATTGATATTGCAGAAAACCCATCGTCTCTAAAATTAATTAAGGATACTAATGACGGCACTAGAACGGTTCATGAAATAGATGATACAATTTTCCATGTAGATGAACATTATAATGAAAGGGAAATGTTACGAGCGGCATTAGATTTTCATCCTACCGTCTGTGAAGCATTTTTCGCTAAAAGAGTAGTCGTAGTTGAGGGAGATACAGAAGTAGCAATACTTAGGTTTGCTTCAGAACTATGCGACAAATTCGGTATCTCAAAAAATTTAGTAAAAGATACAACTATTGTTTCTGCTGGAGGGAAATGGACAATCCCAGCCATAGTGAGAATTCTTTCAAAACTCAATATTCCATTTAAAGTTGTTCATGATACTGATAGAAAAGGAATGTCCGAAGAAGAATTACGTAACATATCACCAATAAACGCATTTCGTGCAAATGCGAAGATTGAAAATATAGTTGGTGCCGAAAGAGTATTCCGAGTAGATGATACATTTGAACATTTACTATGGGATCCAATGATTGATGGAAATGCACCTTCAGATGGAGGAAAACCTTTCAATGCCTGGAAAAGAATACGTGATTACTTAGAAGGTAGTGTTATATTACAACCAAACTGTGAAACTAAACTCAGGAATGTAATTAGATTCATTTATGAGTAGTTATTAAATTCATATATGCCAGTACTAGTACTGGCACATAATATAATAAATATAATTTGATAATTATACATTATAT
>NZ_JABWMT020000073.1:0-2400 GCF_013368915.2 Escherichia sp. 93.1518 | reverse complement strand
AGAGATGCAGGCAGTTTCTGCCGTGCTTAAGGGCAAATACACCATGACCGGTGAAGCCTTCGATCCGGTTGAGGTGGATATGGGCCGCAGTGAGGCGAATAACATCACGCAGTCCGGCGGCACGGAGTGGAGCAAGCGCGACAAGTCCACGTATGACCCGACCGACGATATCGAAGCCTACGCGCTGAACGCCAGCGGTGTGGTGAATATCATCGTGTTTGATCCGAAAGGCTGGGCGCTGTTCCGTTCCTTCAAGGCCGTCAGGGAGAAGCTGGATACCCGTCGCGGCTCTCATTCCGAGCTGGAGACAGCGGTAAAAGACCTGGGCAAAGCGGTGTCTTATAAGGGAATGTATGGCGATGTGGCCATCGTCGTGTATTCCGGACAGTACGTGGAAAACGGCGTCAAAAAGAACTTCCTGCCGGACAACACGATGGTGCTGGGGAACACTCAGGCACGCGGTCTGCGCACCTATGGTTGCATTCAGGATGCGGACGCACAGCGCGAAGGCATTAACGCCTCTGCCCGTTACCCGAAAAACTGGGTGACCACCGGCGACCCGGCGCGTGAGTTCACCATGATTCAGTCAGCACCGCTGATGCTGCTGGCTGACCCTGATGAGTTCGTGTCTGTACAACTGGCGTAATCATGGCCCTTCGGGGCCATTGTTTCTCTGTGGAGGAGTCCATGACGAAAGATGAACTGATTGCCCGTCTCCGCTCGCTGGGTGAACAACTGAACCGTGATATCAGCCTGACGGGGACGAAAGAAGAACTGGCGCTCCGTGTGGCAGAGCTGGAAGAAGAGCTTGATGACACGGGCGACACTGCCGGTCAGGATACCCCTCTCAGCCCGGAAAATGTGCTGACCGGACATGAAAATGAGGTTGTATCAGCGCAGCCGGATACCGTGACTGATACGGCTGATCTGGTCACGGTTGTGGCACTGGTGACGCTGCATACTGATGCACTTCACGCCACGCGGGATGAGGCTGTGGCATTTGTGCTGCCGGGAACGGCGTTCCGTGTCTCTGCCGGTGTGGCAGCTGAAATGACAGAACGTAGCCTGGCCAGAATGCAATAACGGGAGGCGCTGTGGCTGATTTCGATAACCTGTTCGATGCTGCCATTGCCCGCGCCGATGAAACGATACGCGGGTACATGGGAACGTCAGCCACCATGACATCCGGTGAGCAATCCGGCGTAGTAATACGTGGTGTTTTTGATGACCCTGAAAATATCAGCTATGCCGGACAGGGCGTGCGCGTTGAAGGCTCCAGCCCGTCCCTGTTTGTCCGGACTGATGATGTGCGGCAGCTGCGGCGTGGAGACACGCTGACCATCGGTGAGGAAAACTTCTGGGTAGATCGGGTTACGCCGGATGATGGCGGAAGCTGTCATCTCTGGCTTGGGCGGGGCGTACCGCCTGCCGTTAACCGTCGCCGCTGAAAGGGGGATGTATGGCCATAAAAGGTCTTGAGCAGGCCGTTGAAAACCTCAGCCGTATCAGCAAAACGGCGGTGCCTGGTGCCGCCGCAATGGCCATTAACCGCGTTGCTTCATCCGCGATATCGCAGTCGGCGTCACAGGTTGCCCGTGAGACAAAGGTACGCCGGAAACTGGTAAAGGAAAGGGCCAGGCTGAAAAGGGCCACGGTCAAAAATCCGCAGGCCAGAATCAAAGTTAACCGGGGGGATTTGCCCGTAATCAGGCTGGGTAACGCACGGGTTGTCCTGTCCCGCCGCAGGCGTCGTAAAAAGGGGCAGCATTCATCCCTGAAAGGTGGCGGCAGCGTGCTTGTGGTGGGTAACCGTCGTATTCCCGGCGCGTTTATTCAGCAACTGAAAAATGGCCGGTGGCATGTCATGCAGCGTGTGGCCGGGAAAAACCGTTACCCCATTGATGTGGTGAAAATTCCGATGGCGGTGCCGCTTACCACGGCGTTTAAACAGAATATTGAACGGATACGGCGTGAGCGTCTTCCGAAAGAGCTGGGCTATGCGCTGCAGCATCAACTGAGGATGGTAATAAAGCGATGAAACATACTGAACTCCGTGCAGCCGTACTGGATGCACTGGAAAAGCATGACACCGGGGCGACGTTTTTTGATGGTCGCCCCGCTGTTTTTGATGAGGCGGATTTTCCGGCAGTTGCCGTTTATCTCACCGGCGCTGAATACACGGGCGAAGAGCTGGACAGCGATACCTGGCAGGCGGAGCTGCATATCGAAGTTTTCCTGCCTGCTCAGGTGCCGGATTCAGAGCTGGATTCGTGGATGGAGTCCCGGATTTATCCGGTGATGAGCGATATCCCGGCACTGTCAGATTTGATCACCAGTATGGTGGCCAGTGGCTATGACTACCGGCGCGACGATGATGCGGGCCTGTGGAGTTCAGCCGAT
>NZ_JABWMT020000072.1:0-2648 GCF_013368915.2 Escherichia sp. 93.1518 | reverse complement strand
GACTATCACTTAAATAAGTGATATTGGTTGTCTGGAGATTCAGGGGGCCAGTCTAAGGCATTACCAATAGCAGTTGTTGCACCTTTAGCGGATACTGGAGAAAAATCAGGGATCGTTACTTCAGGAAAACTGAATTCACCACCATTTTTTAATGGCGTTTTTACCCCATATGCTCCAGGCTGAAATACGCCTTTATTCTGTGCCAAATCGAGATAATCACGGATCCAGAAATTTCGGGTATCCATCTGTGCTGCATAGGCATGTTCAGCAGCACCATAAGACAAGGAGGAAACTATAAATGTAGCGAGAAGTTTTCGACCAGTTTTAGAGGATACTCGGGATGCTAATTCTGATACAGCTATAAGCCCTTGAGTAAGGTGACAATACTTAAGTGAATATATTCTGTTCACGGGTAAGACTCCATAACGTTTATAACATAATACCAACAAATAGAACTATGCCTTTATTAATAAATAAGCTTCCAGTTACCTTTATTAATTGCAGTAAAAAAATAAAAATTCAGCCCACGCCTGTAAAAAGCACATCCACAATACAGATTTTATAGTAGTGCAATTAGCATATTTACATTGCAATAATTAAATCACATTGCGCCACCTAAGATTATTTAGAAAAATAATAGCAACTCCATATCCACATTACATAATGAAGGACAAAGCTACAAAAATAAAAGCAAGTAATAAACAACCCCATATGGCGTTTAAGTGTTTTTGTATTTATTGTTTTTTATTTTATATCATTGCGAGGCGCAATTCTTCATTTATTTCGCATACTAATATTATTTTATCATATTCTTTTATTTTTTTCGAAAAACAATAATAGTTTTAGCTTGTGGATGTTTTTATATTCGAAGATTAATTGAGCCCATGGGTAAATAATTCGCTATTATTTAAGTAAACCGCTATATATGTAGATAATGGCGAATTAACGTATCACCTGACACTCTTCTCTCCAAAATTAAGAAGTAGTTGACTCCTCAAGCCAATAAATGTGTATAGAATGATTATACTGGATAGTTACAAGTTCACCGATACGGTGCAGGACTTCAGTGGCGATGTCGGTGGGAGCTTTTGTTTCGTGATATGATGGACGTCCCTTCTTAATGCAGTCAGTGCCATGCTTTTACTGACTGCATTAATCCGGGAGTAATATCACATGAACACGTTCAGGATTGTTATATTGCCAAGCCTGTTTTTCAGGTCTGCGTCTGGATTAATGATGATTCTGTTGCATAGAATAGAAACATCTCATGCTCCAAATTGCAGGATATCGTTCAACGATTCGAGTCCGGAACACTAATCGCTATGGAAGCATGTTCAACTTCTCATTTTGGGGGAATGAACGTTCAGTTCTATGGGATATACCCCAAATATTCCCTGCGCAACAGCATCACTTTTGGTTAAAAAATAACATTATTCTTAAGATATAGAAAAGAAACTCATCATGGATGGGTAAAATTTATTAAAAATGCATACCTTTTTCACCTCACAGGAAATAGATTGAAAATCAGTAAGAACTGCTTTTATCGCTATTAGATATGCAATATTAATTATGATTTCCTTTTCACTTTCAAGGAGAACTGTTTTGGTGTTATACCAAAATAACTTTTAAAATTACGGATAAAATATGATGTACTAACATATCCGACCTCGTCAGATATACTATTAATATGTTTTTCAGACGTAGTTATCAGTCTTGCTGCATGTTGCATTCTAATATCCAGAACCAAATTGTTAAAATTATTATTTTCTTTTTCAAGTTTTTTCCGAATTGAGACTTCTGACATATGTAAAATATTTGCCAAATCAACTAGCCGCCATGATTTTGAAAGATCAGATTCTATTATTAACTTTAATTTTTCTGTGAAAGTAGAGTCTGTGGAAACAGATAATGAGCAAACCAAGGATTCAATGTCATCAACTTTAGATAACAAATAAGTAATATTATAAATTAGTCTATGATGAGGAACATTTGCTTCTATTATCATCTTAAATATCTCTGTATCTGTCTTATCCGCCATGCAATTAAAAATTCTACTTCGCATAGGGCCAACTTTATGTGGATTCAGTAACAATGGTTCCATGACTTTACAGATACAACTTAACATATTGTTATCTATATGAAAGATATCATAAGGCATGCCTTCACCTAACACGTTAAGTGTAACATCAATGACTGTATTTTTCTCAATATAGCATATTGATTCAGGTGGAATATTAATAATCCCTCCATCCATCGTTTTAACCAGTAATTGGGCATTGCGAAGATAAATAATAGCACAATTGTAAAACCTAATCTTTTTAAGAACTAATGTAGAGTTACCGGGTATATCTCCTCTAACAGCAAGCCTCATATTACTTAAAGCATTTTGACTATTCATACAGTCACCCCCATGCTTTGTAAGAATATAATGTCATGGGGTATCCTCTCTGTAAACTCGAAAATAACGCAAAGATGAATACCTCTCAGTAAAAAGTTTCTCATCGACATTGCGACTAACTTTAGAGACTCTAAATAATTAGTCTCTATGATGATAGAATTTATTAACTTTGATAATAATTACGTTATGAAAAAATATGAAAAGACAGAAATCAAATCATTTGATGTTACAGATAACATCTAAACAGAAC
>NZ_JABWMT020000071.1:0-2808 GCF_013368915.2 Escherichia sp. 93.1518 | reverse complement strand
AACCGCTGACCTCTTGCATGCCATGCAAGCGCTCTCCCAGCTGAGCTATAGCCCCGTCACGTAAAGCTTGTCGAGTTGACGGGCGGCATCATATGAATTCCGTCCGAATGTGTCAACGGCAAATTGCAGCGCCTTGTTTCAATCGCTGAAAAATCAGGCAAATGAACATTTTTGGATTACGCCTCGCATTCAGTAGTTATTCATGTCACGGTTTCATGTAAATTGATGCTATAAAATGAACACTTAATAGACCCACAACTATTCAGGGAATTGTTATGTTCAAGGAGAGGATGACGCCAGATGAACTTGCCAGACTGACCGGTTATAGCCGCCAGACCATTAATAAATGGGTACGCAAGGAAGGCTGGACGACATCACCAAAACCGGGCGTCCAGGGGGGCAAGGCTCGACTGGTACACGTCAATGAACAGGTTCGTGAATATATTCGCAATGCAGAACGCCCGGAGGGTCAGGGAGAAATACCCGCCCTGTCTGGCGATGCACCGCTTGAAGTGCTGTTAGCTACGCTGGCGAAAGAGATGACGCCGGCTGAACAAAAGCAGTTTACATCATTGCTTCTGCGGGAAGGGATTATCGGGTTATTACAACGCTTAGGGATTCGCAACAGCAAATAATATGAAAAGATTACGCAATAAAATGACCACCGAAGAACTGGCGGAATGCCTCGGTGTGGCTAAACAAACAGTTAACCGCTGGATTAGAGAAAAAGGCTGGAAAACAGAAAAATTTCCCGGAGTGAAAGGTGGTCGAGCCAGACTTATTCTACTGGACACTCATGTTTGCGAATTTATTCAAAACACGCCTGCCTTCCATAATACGCCAATGCTTCTCGAGGCCGAAGAATCCCTTGCTGAATACGCGCCGGGTATGCGCACTCCGGCTTATCGGCAAATAATCAGCGCAATAGACAATATGACTCACAGTGAGCAGGAAAAAGTTGCGCAATTTTTATCGCGTGAAGGGATTCGTAATTTCCTTGCCCGTCTCGACATTGACGAATCAGCATAAATAAAAAACGGCAGGATACTATCTCCTGCCGTTTATCTTTTATGCGCTAATTACTGCTGTCTTTCGCGTTCAGCAATAAAAGCCAGAGCTTTGTTGATGCGCTCGATGCTACGAGCTTTGCCGATCGCGTGAACGGTAACATCCAGTGCCGGGGACTGCCCCGCACCAGTGACAGCGACACGCAGCGGCATACCGACTTTGCCCATCCCCACTTCCAGCTCGTCCGCCGTCGTCTGAATAGCGTGATGAACGTTTTCAGCTGTCCAGTCAGTAATAGCAGCCAGTTTGTCGCGAACCACTTCCAGCGGCTGACGTGCTACCGGGCGCAGATGTTTTTTCGCTGCATCGGCATCGAACTCAGCAAAATCTTCGTAGAAGTAACGGCAGCTCTGTGCCATTTCTTTCAGAGTTTTGCAGCGTTCTCCCAGCAGTTTAACCAGATCCGCCAGCTGCGGGCCGTTGCGGGTATCGATATTTTCCTGCTCGATGTGCCACTGTAAATGGGTAGCAACATACTCCGGCGGCAGCGTGTTAATGTAGTGATGGTTCAACCACAGCAGCTTGTCGGTATTGAACGCGCTGGCAGATTTGCTAACGGCATTCAGGGTGAAGTATTTGATCATCTCTTCACGGGTGAAGATTTCCTGATCGCCATGGGACCAGCCCAGACGCACCAGATAGTTCAGCAATGCTTCCGGCAGATAGCCGTCGTCGCGATACTGCATTACGCTGACCGCACCGTGGCGTTTGGACAGTTTTTTACCGTCATCGCCGTTGATCATAGAAACGTGCGCGTAAACCGGCACTGGTGCTTTCAGTGCTTTCAGAATGTTGATCTGGCGCGGCGTGTTGTTGATATGGTCTTCACCACGGATAACATGGGTGATTTCCATATCCCAGTCATCGACAACTACACAGAAGTTATAGGTCGGAGAACCATCGGTACGGCGGATAATCAGATCATCCAGCTCCTGGTTGCTGAACTCGATCGGACCACGGATCTGATCGTCAAAAACCACAGAACCTTCTTGCGGATTAGCAAAACGTACGACACATGGTTCATCATCAGCATGATGCTCATGGCTGTGGCGGCAGCGACCGTCATAACGCGGCTTCTCACCTTTCGCCATTTGCTCTTCACGCAGTGCTTCCAGACGCTCTTTAGAGCAATAGCATTTATAGGCCGTGCCCTCTTCCAGCATCTGATCGATAACTGCGTTATAGCGATCAAAACGTTTGGTCTGATAGTACGGACCTTCATCCCACTCCAGACTCAGCCAGTTCATACCATCCATAATGGCTTCGATAGCTTCCGGCGTAGAACGCTCAAGATCGGTGTCTTCAATACGCAGCACGAACTCACCGCCGTGGTTACGTGCAAAAAGCCAGGAGTAAAGAGCAGTACGCGCGCCGCCAACGTGCAGATAGCCTGTTGGGCTTGGCGCGAAGCGAGTTTTGATTTTCATGAAATGGCCTTACGTTTAGAAAGATGCCGACAACCGGCAAATCCTGGAAAAATTGAGTGGGCGATATTCTATCACTCCAGCCTGATTCCTCAATGTAGTTCGGGTTGCTACATGATGCATTATTGTTTTCGTTGAGAAATTGCGCAACACGGTCTGTTTTGCGATCATCCTGCTTAATTTTACGACGAACAAACAAATTCTTTAGAAAATGCGTTGACTCATTTCGAACTCTCCCTATAATGCGACTCCACACAGCGGGGGTGATTAGCTCAGCTGGGAGAGCACCTCCCTTACAAGGAGGGGGTCGGCGGTT
>NZ_JABWMT020000070.1:0-3151 GCF_013368915.2 Escherichia sp. 93.1518 | reverse complement strand
ATTTTTCCGGTACGGAAAGTGATGCGAAAAAAACAGCGGCAGTCGTTGAACAGTCGCTGAGCCGACAGGCGCTGGCTGCACAGAAAGCGGGGATTTCCGTCGGGCAGTATAAAGCCGCCATGCGTATGCTGCCTGCACAGTTCACCGACGTGGCCACGCAGCTTGCAGGCGGGCAAAGTCCGTGGCTGATCCTGCTGCAACAGGGGGGTCAGGTTAAGGACTCCTTCGGCGGGATGATCCCCATGTTCAGGGGGCTTGCCGGTGCGATCACCCTGCCGATGGTGGGGGCCACCTCGCTGGCGGTGGCGACCGGTGCGCTGGCGTATGCCTGGTATCAGGGCAACTCAACCTTGTCCGATTTCAACAAAACGCTGGTCCTTTCCGGCAATCAGGCGGGACTGACGGCAGATCGTATGCTGGTCCTGTCCAGAGCCGGGCAGGCGGCAGGGCTGACGTTTAACCAGACCAGCGAGTCACTCAGCGCACTGGTTAAGGCGGGGGTAAGCGGTGAGGCTCAGATTGCGTCCATCAGCCAGAGTGTGGCGCGTTTCTCCTCTGCATCCGGCGTGGAGGTGGACAAGGTCGCTGAAGCCTTCGGGAAGCTGACCACTGACCCGACGTCGGGGCTGACAGCGATGGCGCGCCAGTTCCATAACGTGACGGCGGAGCAGATTGCGTATGTTGCTCAGTTGCAGCGTTCCGGCGAAGAGGCCGGGGCATTGCAGGCGGCGAACGAGGCCGCGACGAAAGGGTTTGATGACCAGACCCGCCGCCTGAAAGAGAACATGGGCACGCTGGAGACCTGGGCAGACAGGACAGCGCGGGCATTCAAATCCATGTGGGATGCGGTGCTGGATGTTGGTCGCCCGGACACTGCCCAGGAAATGCAGGAGAAAGCAGAAAAGGCTTTTGATGAGGCGGACAAAAAATGGCAGTGGTATCAGAGCCGGAGCCACCGGCGCGGTAAAACCTCAGCATTTCTTGCCAATCTCCGGGGAGCATGGGAGGACAGAGCGAATGCGCAACTTGGGCTTTCAGCCGCCACGTTGCAGGCCGATCTTCAAAAGGCCAGAGAGATGGCAGCAAAGGACTGGGCCGAGTCTGAGGCATCACGGCTGAAATATACCGAAGAGGCGCAGAAGGCTTACGAACGCCTGCAGACGCCGCTGGAGAAATATACCGCCCGTCAGGAAGAACTGAATAAGGCACTGAAAGACGGGAAAATCCTGCAG
Organism: Escherichia sp. 93.1518; assembly: GCF_013368915.2. Lineage (NCBI taxonomy): Bacteria > Pseudomonadati > Pseudomonadota > Gammaproteobacteria > Enterobacterales > Enterobacteriaceae > Escherichia > Escherichia sp. 93.1518. The sequence goes on along the minus strand of NZ_JABWMT020000070.1, from coordinate 1,919 downwards.
GCGGATTACAACACGCTGATGGCGGCGGCGAAAAAGGATTATGAAGCGACGCTGAAAAAGCCGAAACAGTCCGGCGTGAAGGTGTCTGCGGGCGATCGTCAGGAAGACAGTGCTCATGCTGCCCTGCTGACGCTTCAGGCAGAACTCCGGACGCTGGAGAAGCATGCCGGAGCGAATGAGAAAATCAGCCAGCAGCGCCGGGATTTGTGGAAGGCGGAAAATCAGTTCGCGGTACTGGAGGAGGCGGCACAACGTCGCCAGCTATCCGCACAGGAGAAATCCCTGCTGGCGCATAAAGATGAGACGCTGGAGTACAAACGCCAGCTGGCTGTACTTGGCGATAAGGTCACGTATCAGGAGCACCTGAATGCGCTGGCGCAGCAGGCGGATAAGTTCGCACAGCAACAACGGGCAAAACGGGCAGCCATTGAGGCGAAAAACCGGGGGCTTACTGACCGGCAGGCAGCGCGGGAAGCCACAGAACAGCGCCTGAAGGAACAGTATGGCGATAATTCGCTGGCGCTGAATAACGTCATGTCAGAGCAGAAAAAGACCTGGGCGGCTGAAGACCTGCTTCGCGGGAGCTGGATGGCAGGCCTCAGGTCAGGCTGGAGTGAGTGGGAAGAGAGCGCCACGGACAGTATGTTGCAGGTTAAAAGTGCTGCCACGCAGACCTTTGATGGTATTGCACAGAATATGGCGGCGATGCTGACCGGCAGTGAGCAGAACTGGCGCAGCTTCACCCGTTCCGTGCTGTCCATGATGACAGAAATTCTGCTTAAGCAGGCAATGGTGGGGATTGTCGGGAGTATCGGCAGCGCCATTGGCGGGGCTGTTGGTGGCGGCGCATCAGCGTCAGGCGGTACAGCCATTCAGGCAGCTGCGGCGAAATTCCATTTTGCGACCGGGGGATTTACGGGAACCGGCGGCAAATATGAGCCAGCGGGGATTGTTCACCGTGGTGAGTTTGTCTTCACGAAGGAGGCAACCAGCCGGATTGGCGTGGGAAATCTTTACCGGCTGATGCGCGGCTATGCCACCGGCGGTTATGTCGGTGGCACCGGAAGTCCGGCGCAAATGCGGCGTTCAGAGGGTATCAGATTTGAGCAGAACAACAACGTGGTGATTCAGAACGACGGTACGAATGGTCTGCCAGGTCCACAGATGCTGAAGGCAGTGTATGACATGGCCCGCAAGGGTGCCCGTGATGAAATTCAGGCACAGATGCGCGATGGTGGTCTGTTCTCCGGAGGTGGACGATGAAGACCTTCCGCTGGAAAGTGAAACCCGGTATGGATGTGGCTTCAGCCCCTTCCGTCAGGAAAGTGCGCTTTGGTGATGGCTATTCCCAGCGAGCGCCTGCCGGGCTGAATGCCGACCTGAAAACGTACAGCGTGACGCTTTCTGTTCCCCGTAGGGAGGCCACGGCGCTGGAGTCGTTTCTGGCTGAGCACGGGGGCTGGAAATCCTTTCTGTGGACGCCGCCTTATGAGTGGCGGCAGATAAAGGTGACCTGCGCAAAATGGTCGTCGCGGGTCAGTATGCTGCGTGTTGAGTTCAGCGCAGAGTTTGAACAGGTGGTGAACTGATGCAGGATATCCGGCAGGAAACACTGAATGAATGCACCCGTGCGGAGCAGTCGGCCAGCGTGGTGCTCTGGGAAATCGACCTGACAGAGGTCGGTGGAGAACGTTATTTTTTCTGTAATGAGCAGAACGAAAAAGGTGAGCCGGTCACCTGGCAGGGGCGACAGTATCAGCCGTATCCCATTCAGGGGAGTGGTTTTGAACTGAATGGCAAAGGCACCAGTACGCGCCCCACGCTGACGGTTTCTAACCTGTACGGTATGGTCACCGGGATGGCGGAAGACCTGCAGAGTCTGGTCGGCGGAACGGTGGTCAGGCGTAAGGTTTATGCCC